>JAFGJK010000103.1 GCA_016929135.1 Spirochaetota bacterium
ATATTATAATTGACAGAATGTTGAATTATGACACCTTAATTCCATGATAGTTAAACCGCGGACGGGGATTCCATAGATGAGCGAAGAGACAAACGAAGAGTTGCAAACCTTTTATGGTGTAGTAAATGTCAGTCACAACGGACAGATCGTGATACCTGCCAAGTTACGAAAGGATCTGAATATCAAACAGGGTGATCAGCTTATCGTCGTCAGGAGCAACGATGGAGAGGACATCCTCCTTGTTAAAATGGAAAAGATGGACAGAATCTTAAAGGAGACAGGCTTCGGTCTGAAAAAGCCGTATTAGGCGGAGGGTCCTGTTCTCTCCCTCAAAACGGGGCGGTTGTCATTGCAGGGCACCATACTGGTCTGCCCGAAAGATCGAGAAGCCGCTGTCCCCGGATCAATCCGGGACTGATTTTCGCGCCTCCGAGGCGTCCACCCAGGTGTTCCCCGGCGGAGTTCCCTCTCAATGCCATAACCCCCGGATTAAATAGCATTGATGATCTCAATAACCCCTTTCATCGGGGTCTGCAAACTCTAAAGGTCCCTTGAAGACAAGGAATAACAGACCGATAACCAGCAGCAGCGAGGCGATGGGGACGACAATGCTGTCGATATATACCCAGATCATCGCCGCTTCCCCGTACTCTGCGGGAGTTAGCCGCCGCATGGCATACACTCCCTTACAGTAGATTGAGGGGAGATGGTGCAATAACCGGATGCAACCGGAAAGAAGAATGAGGAGGAATCCCTGCCGCTTGAATTTTCTCCATCCCAGCACGCCGGTGATGATAATTGCCCCATATATACCCGTCCAGAAACAATACGAGATCCAGACAAAAACGAATGCCAGGATCAATCCACTAAAGTTCTCCATGACAGTCACCCCCATCTCGATAATGGTCTCCACAGTGCGTCCCGCCACCAGGACTGATGCGATCCAAAAACCGGACGGACCGATTTCGGCATCCGTCCCCTGCTTTTTGTGTACCCGGAGCCTGCGGGCGATTTCACGCAGCGTCAATCGTTTTTTCCGGTCTCCTCGGGGTCCATCCTGTTCCCTGCAGAGGGGGGCGTGGCCGGGGGGGCGCAGGGGCGGATTCTCGCAGCCCCGGGCGCGGAAAAACTATTGACCTCCCGCCCATTAATCGATCAACTGTTATGTAAAAGCCGATCATGAACGATTCATCTCTCACAGTTGATCGCGCGGTCCGCATTCTGCTGCTGACTGTGTCTCTCCTCCTCGCCGCGGCCGGGGCCTTTTCCGCGGAGAGCGACGCACGGCGCTCGTCCCCCTTTGTCGTACACTGCTGCGTGGACATCCCGGTAATAGCCGTGTCCACCGTGACCTCGCTGGCGTTCCCCCTCTACGACCGGAGCGTCCCGAGGTCGCAGCTATGGGTCTCCTCCAGAGGCTCCCTCTGCGGGATGGACCGGTGGGTGATCGGGAAAGAGAACGACGGTCTCAGGCTGGCGGGTGACGTCGGCACGGTGGTGGTCCCCGCCGCCGCGCTCTGTCTGAGTCTTCTGGAGTATCCGTCGTGGGGCTGGAGCGGCGTCATCGAGGACTTCCTGATAGCGGGGGAGGCCCTGGCGGTCTCGGCCGTAATCAGGACCTTCGTGTGCCGCGCCTTCCCGAGGCCGCGCCCCTACATGTATGACCTCAATCTGAAAAGGGAGCACGAAAGGAACTACCGGTGGGACATCCAGTCGTTCTTTTCCGGCCACGCCTCCTCATGCTTCGCCGCGACAACGGCTTTGTCCTTTGTATACACGGTGCGCAATCCTGGCAGCATCTGGGTGCCGGTGCTCTGGGCCGGAGGCATCCTCACCTCGACCTTCGTGACGATCTCCAGGCCCCTGGCAGGCGAGCACTTCTGGTCCGACGCCCTGGTGGGCTCCGCCGCAGGGATCCTGTGCGGGATCGCCATCCCGGTACTGCACCTCGCCTCCATCCATAACGGGGACAGCGAGGTGCGCATCGTGATCACCGCCGGTTTCTGCGCCGCCTCCTGCTCATTTTGAACAGGGAGTGACCCGGGGTGGTGCTCTCCGCACCATCACCCGGTTGTGCGGGTGCGAAGAGGCCCATCGTATCGAGGCAGGGGAGCGGAGCTTCCGAATGGGTGATCTCATTGAACATGGCAGTCGATGGCCTTCGGCTTGACAAAAAGCCCAGTGCCGGCCACTGTTTCCCACATCAGGGGGTGTCCGTGGTTCTATCGCTTCATCGCTTCGTCTCCAGATGCCTTCCGCTGGCAGTGGCCGCCGTCATTCTCCTGTGGCTCCCCTGCTATTCGGATGAACGGCCGGAGGACGATGCGGGGATTCGGGCGCCGATTCCCCTTGAGGCGAGCGGCGTCATCCCCTTCCAATCCGATGCCTACCGCTACCAGAACAGGTGGCTGGTGCCGCGTGCGCTGTCGAGCCTGGTCTCCTGCTCGCTGGGTATTCTGGAATGGGACGGGAGCGACTGGTTTATCGCCGGCATGGTGACGGCTTCGACGGCGTCCCTCATGGTCCCCATGGGGGGGCTCTCCGCCGATACGAGGCTGTATTACCGGGTCAGGGACATGCGGGACGACGATGTGCGCTGTCTGTTTCCGGACATCAGCAGCGTCGCCTGGGGATGCATCATCGCCTCCTGGACCGCCCTCTGGTATGGCACGGGGTGGATTGCACAGAGCAGTGCCGTCATGGAGTACATATCCCTGACTCTCGAGGCCGTGGGTCTTACCCAGTTCTACCATGTGACCTTCAAGCTCCTGCTGGGACGGGAAGGCCCCCCCCAGGGCCACGGAGGGGGCACGATCCACGGGCCGGCGCGCAGCCTGGAGCTGTTCCCCTACGGCACCCCATCCGGTCATATCGCCACACTGTACGCCATGACCACCGTGGCCGCGGAGTACCTGGACAGCTGGGTGCTGCGGATCCTGAGCCATGTCGCGGCAGCGTACTATGCCGTGAATCTCATCTACAACGACGCGCACTTTGCGTCGGACATCATCTGGGGGGCGTCGATCGGGTACTACGTCGCGCGATGGGTTGTGAAGCACCGGTCCAGCAGGTTCACCTACAGGGACGGCGCGGAGAGGAGCGGCGGCAGTGGCGGGGCGATGCGATCAGAGGGGGAGATCACCGCCTATCCGTTCTACAATACCGGAACGAAGAGCGTCAATCTCTGTGTGAGGTACAGTTTTTAGACCATGAATCGGCAGGGGGCGAGGCCTTCACGCCGTCCCCAGCTTCACCTCGATATCGGCCCCCGATTCGTCACCCACAGCGGTCAGCGTGGCGCGCAGCTGCTGCAGCGTCACCCCGGGCGGGGCCTGCACGCTGGCGCGCATCGAGAACATCGGCGTGCCGGTATGGGGGGCCGGGGTGACCATGGTGTCCATGGTCTCCACGTTGATGCGCTCCCGCGCCAGGTAGTCGGCCACCCGGTTCACGATCCCCTCGTGATCTGCGCCGCGCACCGTGATCTCGTAGGGGACATGCCCCGCCAGGGCCTGCACCCGCGCCAGGTCGGTGGGCTTCGCGAATATCGTAAGCCCCTCCGATTTGAGCGACTCCAGCTTCTCCGGCAGGCCGTCGCGGCGGGATGCCGGTATCGAAACCAGCATGATCACGGCGAACTCACCCCCCAGGCGGGCCATGCGGCTCTCCTCGATGTTCCCCTGACTCTGCACCACCACCTCGCTGAGGCGCGCCACGATCCCCTGCTTGTCGGGGCCGATGACGGTGATTACCAGATATGTGCGTTCCATGTACCTTGCCTCCTGCTGATGGGTGGAAAAACCCGGCCCTCCGGGGATTCACGGAAAGCGGTGCACCCCGGAGACGGTCATATCAGGAACAGGCTACGAATGCCCCTGCCAGCGTCAATTGATTTTTCAAGCTCCGCCGCGCTCATCGGACCGCATGGATTCAACGGATTCTCCCGCGTATCCGTTACCTGATCTTTATGTACTCCAGCTCCGCCTTCGCCGCGTCGTTCTCCAGGCACGCCATGGTGTAGACGCCCCTGGCCTCGTACCCCGGGACCCTCACCGGCCTGATCCTGCCGGAGACCACCTCGTCGTCGATGGAGAGCGAGGCGTACTTGCCGTCGTCGCTCTGCAGCGAGTACTCGTGCCAGTCAGATGTGTGCAGCGGGATGGTCCGCCCGGTGACGTCCACCGACTCGTCCATGAGCCGGACGTAAAAGGATGCGTCGCCGCCCAGCGAGTAGTTCAGGATGGTGACCCCCCTGCCGGCCACGTAGCGCGCCTTCACCAGCACGGTGAAGGCGCGGGAGGAGCCGTACCTGGTGTAGAGGCCCGAGCGCTTCCCCTTCGGCACGTCCAGGACCACGGTCTTCCTGCCGGCGATCTCCTTGAAGCCGATCGACGAGGGGTCCGCACCGGCCATCTGCATCCAGTTCTTCGGGGTGTGGGAGTCGGACCACTCCGCGAAGTGCTCCTCCAGAGCCCACCGCTGGGTCTCCGGCTCCTCGCCCCCCTTGAGCGACGAGATGTCCAGAGGCTCCAGGAACTTGCCGAAGATCCATCCCCTGGTCCCGGTGAGCGAGGTGATGCGGTACCAGTAGTCCCTCTTGTCCCCCACCTGGGAGGAGTCCATCGATTTTTCCAGCTGGAGGACGATCTCGCCCTTGACGAGCTTGCCGATCCTGTCCCCCTGGAGGCCCGGCGAGTTCCGCAGGTTCACGCTGTCGGCGTTTGACACGAAGAGCTTCGTGGTGACCGGGCTCGTGGGATAGCGGCGTACGTAGGCGGCGATGATGCCCCAGAGGACGTCCTTCCTCTCCGGCGTGAAGCTGACCCTGTTCTGCTGCATCCCCTCCAGAATCGAGTTCACGATCTGGGAGATGTAGCCGGTGCCGGGGTATTTGTCGTAGAAGTTGATGAGGGCCCGGATGTGGCTCTCCGGGTCGGTCTTGGCCAACTGCTGGATCGCCTCGAAATCCAGGTCCTCCACGAGGGCACTCCCCCGGTACCTGGCGAGAAACTCGTTGTAGAAGAGCCCCCGGGAGACGATGCTGCTCCTCTTCTTCTGGATCACCAGGGCCAGGTCCCCGTGGATGCGCTTGTTCAGCCTGTCGAGCTCCTCGGTGACCTCCCTTCTAGCGCGGTCGAACTCCGGGCTCCCCTTGCGGTCCGAGGTGAGGGTGCCCAGCTCGTCGTCGTAGTCGTGCTCGATCCGCTCGGCCAGCCTGTTGATGGCGCGGCAGCGGTAGTAATGGAGCTTCTCGGCGTCTTCGTAGCCCGAGAGGGGGATCAGGCGGTTGAACTCGGTGATGGCGTCGACATAATCGCCGTCCTCGTACTCCTCGATGGCGTCCTCGACGTCGTTGTCACGGAACAGAAGAAACCCGGCGATCACCGCCGCCTGAAGGATAACGATCGATGCAATGATGATAATCTTTTTCATGGCCCCACCCGGTGCGGCTGGATTGTTTTATTGATCATCAGCTCGATGAGCCTGAATCCCTCGTCGATGTAAAGCCCCGTGGCGGCCGCCTCCCTCTCGGAGAAGCCGGTGCCGCGCCGATCCGCCAGCGACGGGTCGGCCCCGTCGCTCCAGAGGGCGCCGAAGGGGACCGGCTCCGGGGTGTGCGTCCGCAGGGCGATCGGCGTGGGATGATCCGGCAAAACCAGCACGGCGTAGCGCCCGAAGCGCGCCAGCCCCCGCAAGACGGGGCCCACCACCAGGGCGTCGAAATCCTCGATGGCCCGGAGCTTGTGCGCCAGGTTCCCCTCGTGGCCGGATTCGTCCGGCGACTCCACATGCAGGAAAACGAAGGTGGAATCCTCCAGTCCCCGGAGGGCCGCTGCCGCCTTTCCCGCGTAGTCCGTGTCGAGGTAGCCGGTGGCCCCGGGTACGTCGATCCGGCTGAGGCCCGCCGCCCTGCCGATCCCGTGGATCAGGTCCACCGCCGATATGGTGTGGCCCCGGAGGCCGAACCGCGTTCCCAGGTCCTCCATGGAGGGCCTCCTGCCGCACCCCCAGAGCCACGCCGATACCGGGGCGCCGCGGAATTTTTTCCCCGCGGCCCGTACGGCCGCCGATCCGGCGATGGACTCGCGCGAGAGGTCCATGATCCTGTTGAGGAGATCGGCCCCGGTCCCCCGGGGAAGGTGCCGCGATACCTCCTCCCCCTGGATATCGTGGGGGGGGGTGGTGTCCGGAAGCGCCTCGTGGGGATAATCGCGCCACACCATGATGTTCCTGTAGGAGACGCCGGGGTAGAACTCGACCCCCGCCTCCTTGACCGCCCGGGAGAGCTCGCCGATGACCACCTCGGAATACCCGGACTCGATATGGTCGGCGCTGAAGTCCTCCATGACGCCGTCGACGATGGTGACGATATTGCAGCGGAAGGCCACGTCCCCGTCTCCCAGCGGTATCCCCATGCTGAGGGCCTCCAGGGGCGCCCTGCCGGTGTAGGAGACCCGGGGGTCGTAGCCGAAGATGGAGAGGTTCGCGGTGTCGCTCCCGGGCGGCATCCCCGGCGGGACGGTCCTGGCAAGCCCCAGGATGCCGCGGCGCGCGATCTCGTCCATGTGTGGCGTTGCGGCGTACTCCAGCGGCGTCCGCCCCCCCAGCTCCGGGATGGGGTGGTCGGCCATGCCGTCACCGATGAGGAACACAAGCTTCATCTCTTCACGCATGAATGATACCCCCGACAGGCTGGCATTATCGCATGAAGGGAGAAATTATGTCAATTTTTAAAAAACAGGATATTCCCTTTCGTACGTTCCGGATTGAAAAGATGTTGCCGATCGATACCGGAGTGGTACAGCGTGAACGGCTTTGATTGCATGTCATTGCCTTTTGCATTTCGGATGTGCGATGATTGTATTCCGGGCCTGAATTCACTGCAAGGAGCATCATCATGAACGCACAGGTATCACAGACATTGCGCAGGGCATCGATCGTATGCCTTTCGATTCTGACCGTACTATTGGCCGGAAGCGATCCGCTGCAATCGAGGGATCAACGCGTCATGTTGAAACGGTTCCCCATGAAGCTGCATGTGAAGATGACCATGTCGCTCGCCAGAAGCACCTACGCATTTTCCGACGACGACGGATGGAAGATCCTTCTGCTGAACCCGGTGCCGATCTCGAACGAATATCACGATGTGGAGAATGTGACGCACAACAAGGGGGCCCTGCTTAAATTAGACAACGACGATCAGTACATCCTACTGACCGAGGGGAGCAACAGCCTGCCCGACAACATACAGCTTGAATACGACATTACGGTATACCGGGTGCATGTCGATTTCGGCACAATCGGCATCATCCGCCCCTACGATACAAAAAATGAACTGTACCGGCGGTATACCGCCAGTTCCGGAGCGGTTGAAACCGATCATCCGAAAATCAGACAGATGGCCGATTCGCTGCGTGCAATCTCGAAGAACGAGGTGGAGTACGCGAGAAACGCCTTTCACGCGCTGCAGAAGACGCTGAAATGGACGACTTCGGGGAAATACGGCACCATCACCGAGATTTTCGACAACAGGGGGGGGGACTGCTGGGCCCTCACCACCGTGTATCTATCCCTGTTGCGCAACAACGGCATTCCCGCACGGTACATCGCCGGCGGATTGCTGAATGAAGACCAGAGGTTCGTGGGGCACGTGTGGCCGGAATTCTTTCTGGAAGGGTATGGATGGATTCCGGTGGACGTATCCATGGCCTCGGCGGTTCCCTTTTTCGGGTACTTCGACGGCAGGATGCTCGGCTTTCACCGCGGCAGCGGCTTTACCTACACCGTACGGGGAGAAGGGAAAAAAACCGACTGGGTCCAGACGTGGAGCTACGAAACGAGTTGCACGGGTAAGTGCCCCAGGGGCTCCTTCTCCTATTCAACCGTATTTGACGTTACGGTCATCGCTCCATCCGGGATCGGCGAGGAATACAACAGGAAGGCCGTCCGTGACGGGAGGATCGGTTCGCTGCTGCGCATGGTGAACGAGGAAAGAAAGGCCAGGGGCATCGCGGAATTCATCCATTCTGAAACCCTTGACGAGGCGATGAGGGGCTACATGCTTGAAAAGACCCAGAAGGGGAACGGGGCGGACCTGTGGAAGGAGATGGAGAGGCATCACTACGCTGCAGATGCGCTGTACATACAGTGGACCAGCTATCCGGACGCGGCCATCGACCTGACTCCCTATGTGATGAACGACCTGAAGAGGATGGACAGATTGCTCGACCCGGCGATGATCGAAATCGGCATCGGCTATTATTACGACGAGAAAAAAGACGCACATCAGTATCTGGTGGCCGTGACGATCCCGCGAAATCCCTGAAGGATTCCGGCCCGGTGCCGGACGTTCCGGGGATCCGGCACCCCCCACCGTGAATCCGCCATCAACGATCGCCACGAGACGGAGCTCGCGTTGTCATTATGTGCACGCATGTCATGATTCGCCTTCCGATACGGCCGTTTTTCGGTTTGCCTGTTGCGGGTAAGCGGCGGGTATCAGCGCTGCCCCTCGATCCAGCGGGACCCGTCTGAATAGTATTCCTTTTTCCAGATGGGGGCGCGGTGCTTGATCTCGTCGATGATGTAGCGCGACGAGGCGAAGGATTCCTCGCGGTGCGGCGACGAGACTCCGATGAACACGCTCGTTTCGCCGATGGCCAGCTTCCCGTAGCGGTGCACCACAAGGCAGCTCCCCAGGCGCCAGCGCTCCATCGCCTCATCCACGATCCTCTGCATCTCGTTGATGGCCATGCCGTTGTAGATGTCGTAGACCAGGTATTCCACGGCCTTGTCGCCGGACATGTTCCTGGCCCTGCCGGTGAAGGTTACCACCGCCCCGTCGGCGTCGCTTCCCAGCTGGCAGGAATACTTGGCCACGTCGATCGCTTCCTGCTGTATGATGACTTTCTTCACAATTATCCTCCGCTCACGTGGGGGAAAATTGCCAGGGTGTCCTCGTCGGCCAGCTCCGTGTCGACGCGGCAGTATTCCTCGTTGCGCGCGTAGAGGAGCGCGTCCTGCACCGTTTTGAGACCGGGATAGCATTTTTCCAGCAGGGCAACCACGTCGGATACAGAGATCGAATCGGAGACGGTAAGCTCCTTCTCGTCGAACCCCAGAATGTCCTTGATGCTCGCGAAGGCCTTTACCCTGATTTTCATGGACGCCGCCGCTATTTCTTTTTCTGGTTTCTTTTGCTGAGAAACAGGTAGTGCTTTATGTACGGCTGGATGCTCTCGTGAAACGAGCTGATGTTGACGTTCTTAGGATCCTTCAGCACCAGGTTCATGCTCACCTTGGTGATGTCCTCTTCACAGGTATCGATGATGATCTTGAAGCGCTTGAGCACCTCGCGATCCACCGCGTCCAGCGACATCTTGTTCATTTCGGTATATATCTTAAGGAGGTTATGCTTCTTCTTTTTCACCGCGTTTTTCGCCAGTGTCGATTTCGGCCTCGTCGCCATACCTGTCATCTCCCATCAGAAATTACGGCGATGGTAGATCACAGCCGTTTACTGTAAACACAATTTTTTGAAAAAAAATGGGTCAAAATGACGGATTTGTCATGGATTGGGGCGCCTCAGGAGGATGATCCCCGGTTCTGCATCGCGCTATCGGGGGCGGAGCCCTGTGGTGCGGGTCAGAGTCCCGTTGTTTTTTTATAATACTATTTCCGTTTTCGACCGACATTAATGGCAGGTCCCAGTGCGAGGTGCGTCATGAAATGCTCAAAATGCGGTGCAGAGATCAACAGCTTGAACCACTACTATATCCCGCTGAAGAACGGGCAGAAGGGGCTGCGTCTCTGCATCAGATGTGCAAAGGAAGAGCAGATCGTCAGTCTCGTGTAGCCCCCCTCCCATCCCCGGGGGCCGGTGCCGCGGCCATCGCCACAATATGCCGGTGCGGCACGGGTTTCTCTTGACATCGTCCGATGATTGATACGACCATGGCAGGGTGAAGAGTACGTGTCACCTCATCTGCTGTCTCGTCGCTGCCGCGCTCTGGAGCTGCTCCGGCGGGGAGGAATCGCCCCCGTCGGTATCCCTCCCGATACGGCGCGCGGTTTCGCTTTCCCCCTCCATCACCAGGGAGATCCTGGACCTGGGTTCCGGGGAGGTGATCGTGGGGGTCACCACCTACGGGCCGCAGGTGAAAAAGGGCGTGGCCACGGTGGGCTCGCTGGTTCGCCCCAGCGCCGAGGCGATCGCGCTGCTGCGGCCGGATATCGTCCTGCTTTCGGAGGAGGACGGTGCGGTGCAGCGCACCGAGCAGATCGCCGCCCTGGGGATACCCGTCCGGCGCTTCGGGAGAAACGCCGATTTCCAGGCAATCTGCGCGAACTACCTGGCCCTGGCGGACCTCCTGGGCAAGCGGTCGCTCGCGGAGGAGAAACTTCTGCGGTACCGGCGCATGCTGAGGAATGCATCCCGGCCGGCGGCACGGCCGCCCCTGGTGGCCCTCTTCCTGTCGGCGAAGCCCCTCATCGCCGCGTCGGACAACTCCTTCGTGGGGAACATCATCCGCGATGCCGGGGGGAGGAACTGCTATGCCGACGTGTCACCCCCCTATCCCTCGGTCTCCCTGGAGTCCCTGGTGCGCCGGGCACCCGATCTGATCATCTTCATCTCCGGGGGTGACCTGGAGGCGGTGAGACGTGAGGTGCGGCGGAGCGGATCGCCGGCGTCTGAGCGGGCGCTGTGGCGGGTCGTGCCGCCGGACCGGATGGCCTATTATACACCGGCGGACTACGTGGCCTCGGTGGAGGTCGTGGCGGCGCTGCTGGCTCCCCTGGGGGGGCGATGAGATGAAGGGCCGGTACCTTTTCCCCTGGCTCATCACGGCCGGTGCCGTCCTCCTGGTCGCCTCGATCTCACTGGGGACCGCGGTCATCAATCCGCTGCGCATACCGGAACTCCTGGCGGCGCCGCCGGGAGCGTCGCCCGATGCCACCCTCCTGGCGATACGGCTGCCCAGGATCGCCATGTCGCTGCTCATCGGCGCCTCCCTGGCGGTGAGCGGCGTGATATTCCAGGCGATCCTGAAAAATCCCCTGGCGGATCCGTACCTCATCGGCGTCTCCGGCGGCGGCGCCCTGGGGGCCACGATCGCCATCATCCTCTCGCTCCCGTACGTCCTGGTGGTTGTCTGCGCCTTCGCGGGGAGCTCCGGGGTCGTGGCGGCGGTCTACCTGATGTCGCGGCGCATGCGCTTCGGCACCGCATCCCTCCTCCTGGCCGGCATCGCCCTGAGCTTCATCTTCTCGTCGTCGGTGCTGCTCCTCTTCGCCTTTGCCGGGCCTGACAAGGTCCACAAGGCGGTGATGTGGCTCATGGGGGACATGTCGGTGGCACGGTACGAGGCGCTGCCGCATCTGGGGATCGCCTGCGCGCTCCTCTGCTCCGCCGCCCTGGCCTATTCGCGCCACCTGGACATCATCTCCTTCGGCGATGCCTTCGCGGCGAACCTGGGGGTCAAGGCCTCCAGCGTGCGGGCCCTCTTCTGGATCGCCTCGATGCTGGCGGCCCTCTCCGTCTCACTCTGCGGGATGGTGGGATTCGTGGGGCTCATGGTGCCGCACTTCATGCGCCTCCTGGGGGGGCCGCGCCACAGGATCCTCCTGCCGGCCTCCTTCTGCTGCGGCGCCTTCTTCCTCATGGCGGCGGACACCCTGGGGCGTTCCGTCGTCCCCCCCTTCGAGATCCCGGTGGGGGTGATCACCGGCTTCGCCGGCGGGATATTCTTCCTGGCATATCTCCTGGTGAAGCGGGAGTACCGGCCGTGAGCGGCCCCCTCTACCGGCTCTCCGGCGTATTCGCCGGCTACGGGGGCGATCCCGTCCTGAAGGGGATGGGTGTCCTGATCGAGCCGGGCGAGTTCGTTTCCATCATCGGGCCCAACGGCTCAGGGAAGAGCACCCTCCTCCGGGTGATGGCGGGTGACCTGAAGGTATCTGCCGGATCGGTCCTTTTCCGCGAAATCGAGCTGGCCTCCATCAGGCGCCGGGAGCTGGCGGCGTCCCGCAGCGTGGTGCACCAGTTTCTGGAGCAGGTTCCCCCCTTCACGGTGCGTGACTTCGTCTGGATGGGGAGATTTCCCCACAGGGGGAGACCCCACCACAGGGGCTCGGAGAGTGGCGACCGTGACAGGGGGGTGGTGGAGCAGACCATCGAGCTGACCGGCATCGGGCCGCTGCGAAACCGCAGGCTCGACGAGCTCTCCGGCGGGGAGCTGCAGCTCGTGCGGATCGCCCATGCGCTCGCACAGAACAGCCGCGTCATACTGCTGGACGAGCCGGTGTCGCACCTGGACATGAAGCACACCCTGCGGCTCATGGACCTGCTCCACGGGCTGCACCGGGAGGGATCGACGGTGATCACCGTGCTGCACGACGTGAACATCGCCTCCGACTACAGCTCCAGGGTGCTGGGGATACGGGGGGGGGCCGCGGCCTTCTTCGACGCCCCCGAGAGGGTCCTCAGGTACGACGTCCTCGAGGCCCTCTTCGACGCGAAGTGCGTTACCGTTGACAATCCCATCACCGGCAGGCCCTTCAACTATCCGGTCCCGGGGCACGTGCTGAAGTAGGCGCACCGGCGCATGCCGATACTACGCTTCCGGGGAGAATCCTATCCGGTGAAGGGAAAGAGAAAGAAGACGGCGATATCCCAGGCGGTGTGGCTCACCACGTTGAGGAGCGGGGACCTGAAGCGGAGGTAGAGGACCCCCCAGAAGATGCCGCACACCAGCGCCGCCATCACCAGCATGAGGTTGCCGCCGGCGAGGTGGACCGCCGTGTAGAGGACCGTCGCCGCGACGAGCCCACTGATCCCGCCGTACCGCAGGACCAGGCGGTGCTGCAGGAAGACCCTCCAGAAGAGCTCCTCACACGGTCCTATCGCAATCGTCATGAGGGCCGCGATCCGCCAGGGTGAAGCCCCGCCGCGGAAGCCGTAGACCGAGTCAATGTTCCCCGCGGCGAAATCGAAGATGAGCCGCGAGACCGCGTTCCCCGCGGCGAAGAGGGCATAGAGGGCCGCGGCGGATGCCAGCCCCGCCAGGACCTTCGCCGCCGGGCGGCTCTCGATGTCCGCGATGCAGCGACGGCGGAACTCGCCGTCGGCCGCCATGCCCGCCGCCGTGAGAAGGGCAAGGGAACCGCTCATCCACCACCAGAAATCCAGTGGCGGGATTCCCCGCGTGACGAAGAGGGGGACGAGGAGGGCCAGGGCGGCCAGGGCGAAGAGGAGGCTGACCGCCGCGCCGGGGGTCCTGGCGGCGTTCCCCTTCATGCAAACCTCCCGATTGCGGCGAACAGCAGCGCCGCGGCGTCCCGGAAGGCCCTCTCCGGGGGGGTGAGGCCGCGCAGGATGGCGCCGCCCACCGGCGTCGGCTCCCGGTCGAGTCCCTTCCGGAGGTCGAAGATTCTGTTCAGTATGTTTGCCGTCCCGTGCAGGGTCAGCGTGGCGATGAACCAGCTCCGTGATGCCGAAACGGCTGTATCCGCTGTCATGCGGTCCTCCTGCGGCGCTGTGGGTACGCCCAGAGTAATCGCCGCAGGACGCGGGCGCTGTCAAGCAGATTTCGCTGCGTCGGCTCCCCGCTCTGTGGACCCGGCAGCCATGCGCGGAGACCTCCATGAATCGGACGTACGGTTATACTATCATACAAATCACGGCAACGTACAGGTTTTTTTCATGAGTCTGTTATGTGAGGAGGGGCCTCAAACCTGCGTGGAATCTGCCCCGCCGGCCGCGTCCCCGGGGCCGAGGAAGGGGGACCGCGTTGCGGGAAGGCGTGTTACTTCCTTGACAAAACGGCGCCGTGATGTAATCAGACTACCTATGTATACCATTTTGGAGGTGGGACTCTATGAAGAAAAAGGTCGGTGTATTATCGGTACTCATAGCCGCGCTCTTCTCGCTGAGCATGCTCTATGCGCAGCAGTCGCCGGCGGGTGTCTGGAAGACGGTGAGCGACAAGGACGGGAAGGATACCTCATGGGTGCAGATTTGGGAATCCAACGGAAGGATACATGGTAAAATACTGAAGCTTCTCCAGGAGCCCAATGACGGGAAGGACTCGAAGTGCGATAAGTGCAAGGGGAAGCTGAAGGATCAGCCGATCGTCGGGATGACCATCATGTGGAACCTGAAGCATGATTCGGGCAACACCTGGTCCGGTGGGAGGATCATGGATCCGGACAACGGCGAAACCTACCGCTGCCTCGTGGAGCTCCAGGAGAGCGGCAGAAAGCTCAGGGTGCGCGGGTTTATCGGCATATCGCTTCTCGGAAGAAACCAGTACTGGTACAGGGTAAAGTAGCTCATACCATTGTAATGATCATGAAAGAAGGCCGCCCCTTTCCGGGCGGCCTTCACTAATCTTCCCGAGTTTCGATCTCTCCTACCAGTCGTCGCTCTGGCGGTCCGTGTACTTTTCACGCACGGTGCCGCTCATGTCGTCGATGTAGAAGTAGTGCCACATGGGAAGATTGGTCACGTTCATGGGCCTGTACTGCAGCTGTACCACCCTCAGGACCTTCTTCTGGTTCAGGAAGTCGTCCACCTGGCTCACCCCCCTGCCTAGGGGTACCGAGAGCTTGCGCCATCCCAGGTAGTTCAGCCTTCCGAAGACGAGCCGGTGGTTCACCTCCTTGGCGTCACGCACCAGAACGGAGAGCTCCCCCGCCATCTTCCTGCCGTACACCCAGAGGGATATCTGCCTGCAGTATTTCTCTATGATGATATCCTTGGCCGGCTTGATTATCAGTATGTCGGACGAGGTTCCCGAGGACCTGCCGAGGAACTTGATCCCAAGGTATTTTTTCGAGTTCCCCGTGGGGGCCGGGTTCTCGTCGCGCATTGATAGACCCGCCTTCTGGTACTGGGTCACCGTAAATTCCAGGTTCTTGTCGCTATACTGGCTCGTCTCGAAGTCCTCCAGCATCTCTTCGTTGTAGACGGTCACCTTTGACGGGGAATCGGTTTTTACGATTTTCTTGTCGGTGCCCCCCTTGTCCTTGGCATCCTGGCTGTACAGCGGGATGATCATCGCGCAGGCTGCAATAATAGAAACGATCGCGTACTTCCTCATGGGCTCCCCCTCTCGACGGTATTTGTCCCTTCGCTTCTTTAATTAAGATATTCCATTACAGGCCCCTCTGTCAATACATTTGTTCCCGGCGTAACAAAAATTGCCTGCGGTCACCTCATGGATAAAGTAGTTGAAGAATAACAGGTTCCGGTGTACGCTACAGGGAGCCGCCGGCCCAACCCCCGCGAGGGGATCGGCGCATCGTAAGGACGGAAAAATAAGGAGCGGTGCCACTGCATGATCGGGTTCACGTCTGTGTGTGCGAGGATTGACGACATCCACCCGGCGGATACCGGCCCCGGCTCAGAGCGTATCCGGCGCCGCGGTCGTGCCGCATCGGCAGCGTCCCCCCCGCCGGCCGGCATGGAGGTGCTACCGCGATGAGCTCCCCGGCATGTACGCTGTGCCGCGTCTCCCTGACGGCGGCGCTGCTCCTCTGCGGGGCCGCCGCGGCCCGGGCGGATGAGCCCCGTGACTTCCGGTGGTTCTGGTGCTTCTACGAGCGGGAGGCGGGGGTGGAATACGCCGTGCAGGTGTACCGCCCCTTTTACATGCTGCGCAGTGATCCCTCGGGACTCTTCGACGCGTCGCTCATGCCGGTGGGGTTCTGGCGGTACCGCACTGCGGCGGCGGAGGAATGGAACTGGCTGTTCGGCCTGGGGGAGTCGCTGGACCGGCGTCACCGCGACGGCGAGCGCGATTACGATTTCGGCTTCTTCCCTCTTCTCTTTTTCGGCCTGGGGGCGGAGCGGGAGCGGTATCTGCTGGTCTGGCCGGTGGGGGGGACGCTGCGCGGCAAGTTCGGCATGGAGCGGATCTCGGCCATTCTCTTCCCCGGGGTGCTTCTCTTCTTCTTTTTCCCGCCGGCATCGGTCACCTCGATCCTCACCCCCCTGTACATCGTCGCGTCGATGATCCCGGTCATCGCCACCTATGACTACGGGGACTACCACGGGTGGGGTGTCCTCTGGCCGCTCTTTCACCGCGGCACGAGCCCCATACGGGACGAGCTGCGGATCTTCCCCCTCTATTCGCACTTTCACAAGGCGGGCTGGTACGACCGGTGGTCCCTTCTCTTCCTGTTCAATTACGAGGTGGTGTATTTTTCCGACGACGAGCACCGTACCTTATTTCTCTTCCCTCTCTTCGGCAGGCGATGGAGCAATTCGGGGAGGGTTTCCGGCACCACGGTGCTGTGGCCCTTCTTCTCCTGGGGCTACGACCGGAGGTCGGGCAATACCTCCTACAACCTCCCGTGGCCCCTGGTGCAGATCCAGGACCAGGAGACGCCCTTTATCCGCAAGAGGATATTCTTCCCCTTCTACGGGGATTACCGGTACGAGAGGAGCAGGACGCTCTTCGTCACGCCGCTCTACTTCCGCATGACCAAGGAGTCGGAGATCTTCGATTCGCAAAACCACTTCATATGCGTCATCGCCTGGTATTTCCGCAGGGAGTACCACGGCGAGGCCCATCCCTACTACGGCAGGAGCTGGCGGTACCTCAAGGTATGGCCGCTCTTTCACGCGGAAAGTAACGACTGCGGCGACGCCTCCTTCTCCCTTCTCTCTCTGCTCCCCTTCAGGGACCCCGAGGGATACGAGCGGCTCTACCAGCCCTTCTGGTCGCTCGTGGAGTACCGGCGCTTCCGTAACGGTGAACGGCGGCTCGGGCTGCTGCTCCGCCTCTACTACCAGCGATGGGGGGACGATTTTTTCCAGATGCAGATACCATTCCTGATCTCACTCTCCATCAGTGAAAATCGGTTGACTGAATTTTCTTTTCTGCTCTCAATGTTCGGCTACCGCCACAGCGGGCGGGGAAGGTATATCAGGCTTTTCTGGATCCCCATCCGTGTCGGTGATACCGAGATCGGCGATTCCCATGGGGGGAGCGCCGCCGTTGCGGAGAGAGAGGACGAGGACACGACCGCCTCCTCCGGGATCGATCCGGTGTATCCGCCGTCCCACTGGGGCGACGGCTCAGTGAGATTCCGGCACGGGTTTTTTTGAAATGGGCGGCGTTCCGGGGCTCACCCCGTACAGGGCATGACAATGGAACATAGGATGCATTCATTCTCCCTGCAGTTTGGCACCGCGCTCACCGCCATCGGCGAGCGCCTGATCGACGTCGCCGTCTTCTCCGGCTTCACCATCGTGCTCCTCATGAAGAGCACCTACTATCTGAAGAACATCGTCCGAAGGAGGAGGGAGGTCTTCCGTCAGATGTACTACGCCGGGGTGAAGACCCTCATGGTGGTATCCATCGTGGCCATGTTCACCGGCATGATACTGACCCTGCAGACCGGGCTCGCCCTGAAGGACTTCAACCTGGAGGAGACCATCGGGAACGTGCTCATCGCGACACTCACCAGGGAGATGGGACCCTTCTCCGCCGCCATCATCCTCATCGCCTCGGTGGGATCCGCCATGGCGGCGGAGATCGGCACCATGAAGGTCTCCGAGGAGATCGATGCCCTGGTGGTGATGTCCATCAGCCCGGTCTACTACCTGGTGATGCCCCGGATCGTGGCCCTCACCATCATGCTCCCGGTGGCGACGATCTACGTCGACGTGCTGGGCGTGATCGGCGGCGCCATCATCGCCAGGTCCCACCTGGGGATCCCCTTCGACAATTTCTACGCCCATGTGATGGAATCCCTCCACTTCAAGCCGGTCTACGTGGGGCTCTTCAAGGCGACCATATTCGGGATGCTCATATCCAGCATCAGCTGCGCCCAGGGACTCCGGGCGAAGAACGGCGCCTTGGGGGTCGGCAGGGCCACCAGGAACGCAGTGGTGGCCTCGTTCCTCATGGTGCTGATCGTGGGCTACTATATTACGGAGATGTTCTTCGGGAAGGGACTGTGATCGAGCTGGTTGATGTGTACAAGGGCTTCGGCGACCGCATGGTGCTGAACGGCGTCTCCCTTTCGCTGGAGAAGGGGGAGACATTCGTCATCATTGGCATGTCCGGAACCGGGAAGACCGTCACGATCCGGCACATCGCCGGCCTGGTCATGCCGGACCGGGGGCAGGTGATCATCGACGGCGTGGACATGACGAAATCGTCGCCGCGGGAACGCGCCAGGATACGGAGCACCATGGGGGTCGTGTTCCAGTCCGGGGCGCTCATCAACTGGCTCACCGTGGAGGAGAACGTGGCGCTCCCCCTGGTGGAGCGGCGCGCCCATTCCAGGCAGGAGATCGCGGACATCGTCCACGAGAAGCTCAGGCTCCTCCAGCTCCTGGACGCCAAGGACAAGATGCCTTCGGATATCAGCGGGGGGATGAAGAAGCGCGTGTGCCTGGCGCGCGTGCTGGTGCGGAACCCGGCGATCATCCTCTACGACGAGCCCACCTCGGGCCTCGATCCGATCATGTCGAGCCTCATCAGCGAACTGATCGTCAAGATGAAGCACCAGTTCCAGGTGACCTCCGTGGTGGTGAGCCACGACATGGGGAGCGCCTTCGCCATCGCCGACAGGATTGCGGTGCTCTACGAGGGGAAGATCGTGGAGTGCGACAGGCCGGCGAGGATCAGGAACTCCGACAATCCCATCGTGCAGCAGTTCATCCATGGCGAGATCCACGGCCCCATTAAGGTTGACTGATGGCGCGGGGCCGTATATATTGATAGTGCCGGGAACCCCGGCACACGAGGAGAGGGAACGTGAAAATCAGGCTTGAGATTCCGGTGGGCATCGTCTTCCTCCTGGCAATGGGGGTGCTGGGCTACTACACCATCATCATGAGCAAGGAGGTCTTCAGGCAGGAGGAAACTTATCCGATGGTGGTGATGTTCTCCAACGTCGAGGGGCTCAAGGAGAACGCCACCGTGAAGGTGAACGGCGTCGCCTCGGGGAGCGTCGAGAGCGTGGCGCTCGCCGGCCATCAGGTGAAGGTGAGCCTGCGGCTCTACCAGCGATTTCCCCTGTACGAGAACTATGCCATCACCATCAAGAACGAGACCGCCCTGGGGGTGAAGGGGGTGAGCATCTTCCCCGGGTATCCCAGTGACACCGCGGGAAGGACCTACCGGCAGCTTGCGTGGAACGAGACCCTGGAGGGGAAGCTGGAGGACCCCTTCGAGTCATTCACGCGAATGGTGGAGGAGAACAGGGATAACATCAGGGTCACCATGCTGAATCTCCGGCAGATCACAGAAAAAATCAACGCCGGCCAGGGGACCCTGGGGAAGCTGATCAATGACGACGGGGTCCACAGCGACACCAACAAGCTGGTGAAGGAGCTGCGCGAGGCCGTGGAGGATTCGCGCGAGCAGGCCCCGGTGACCAGCTTCATCCGCGCCGCACTCACGGCGTTCTGACACCCCGGTACTGACGCCCTCATGAAGCGCTGTGCCGCCTCCCCCCGGGCTTCGGCACGGCGCGTGGATCCGCGGCGGGGAAAAATCGTCTTCCTGCAGGATCCGAGTTTTTTTCGGTTGATTTTTCCGATCATATCGTGGATACTCCCCTGTAAATCGATATGTTCTTCGTGGGCCTCCAGTGGTCCGCACGGACAATAACAGAGTCTGGAGGATCAATCATGCAGACCCCTTTCCCCTTTGAACCGTTTCTCGCCTTCGGCACGATGTCCATCTTCCTTCTGATCGGCATCTTCATCCGCGCGAAGGTCAGGTTTTTCCAGACCTTCCTGATTCCCAGCTGCATGATCGCCGGCTTCCTGGGGATGATTGCACTGAACACCGGCATCATGCCCTTCGAGGCGCAGGCATTCGAGACCTTCGCCTATCACTTTTTCATCATATCCTTCATCTCCATCGGCCTCACCCACAGCGACGAGGGTGGCGGCGGAGCGGCGGGGGAGAAGAAAACGGGATCCCCCCTGAAGGGTGCCGCCTGGATGGCCATGATCGAGGGGATCACCGTTTCGACGCAGGCGATCGTGGGATGCGCCCTGGTGCTCCTCTTCGGGGTCTTCGGCACCAGGCTCTTCCCCACCTTCGGACTCTTTCTCCCCCTGGGATTCACCGAGGGGCCGGGTCAGGCGCTCTCCTTCGGCAAGTCCTGGGAGGCCCACGGCTTCGAGAACGCCGCCACCATCGGCCTCACCTTCGCGGCGGTGGGATTCCTCGTCGCCTTCTTTGTGGGGATCCCCATCGTGCGGTGGGGCGTTAAGCGGGGGCTTCCGGCGGAGAAGCCGACTGCCATCGCCGGCGACATCCAGCGGGGGATCATATCCAGGGGCGCCGACAAGGAGAAGGCGGGCGAGCTCACCATGCATTCGGGGAACGTCGAGACCTTCGCCTTCCAGATGGCCCTGGTGGGGTTCATCTACGTCCTGACCTATTTCCTCTCCCTGGGACTCGTGAGGATCACCTCGCCCAATATCGCCCAGTCGCTCTTCGGCTTCTTCTTCTTCTTCGCGATGATCATGGCCCTGCTGGTCAGGTTCATCATGAAGAAGCTGGGGATCATGCACATGATCGATCCGGGCATACAGCGGAGGATCACCGGCTGGTCGGTGGACTTCCTCCTGGTGGCCACCATCACGGCCATCCAGCTGGTGGTGGTCATTCAGTACATCGTTCCCATCGCCGTCATGAGCGTCGCCGGCGTCCTCATCACGATCTTTCCCATCCTCTACCTGGGCAAAAGGATCGACAGGCTCAACTTCGAGCGGACCATGACGATCTTCGGCACCTGCACCGGCACCGTCTCCACCGGGCTCCTGCTCCTCAGGGTCATCGACCCGGAGTTCAGGACCCCGGTGGCCCTGGAGACCGGCCTGATGAACGTGGTGGTCTTCCCCATCATCGCCTCCAGCATGGTGCTGGTGAACGCCCCGGTGTGGTGGCACTGGCCCCTGTGGCTCGTCATCCTGGCCCACGTCCCCATACTCATCGTCTCCCTGGTGGTGATCAGGCTGATGAAGATGTGGGGGGCGCCAAAATACTGAGGCGTCACATCGACGATTCCGCGGGTCCCGGGAACGCAGCCGGGACCCGCTCCGTGTGCCGTTCCGGTCAAACGCCCCCTTCCCCGTGATCCGCAAATAAGTATTGACACCGCCGCAGAGGATGCTTGTCTGGTGACCAGTTCTCAGGGCGGGGTGAAATTCCCCACCGGCGGTGATGCCGTCTCAGGCGGCGCAGCCCGCGAGCGCCCGCAAAGTGCGGGGTCAGCAGATCCGGTGCGATTCCGGAGCCGACGGTGAAAGTCCGGATGGGAGAGAACGAGCAGGATCTGCACCGCTGTCCGATCCCGCCGATACCTTGTGTATCCTTCTCTCGTTATGAACCCTGCAGAAGACATTACCTTCTCGAGGAGTTCAACGATGAAACCTTCACTGTTGTCCGGATTCGGAAGACCCGAGGAGCGGGTCCTGCGGGCCATCGGAGACCTTCGCCGGGGCAGGGGGATCCTGCTGGTGGACGACGAGGACCGCGAAAACGAGGGGGATCTGATCTTCCCCGCCGAAACGATCACGGTCCCCCAGATGGCCACGCTCATCAGGGAATGCAGCGGCATCGTGTGCCTCTGCCTTACCGAAGAGAAGATCGGGTCCCTGGGCCTGCCGCCCATGACCGACGAGAATACCAACCCCCACGGGACCGACTTCACCGTCTCCATCGAGGCGCGCCGCGGCGTCACCACCGGCGTCTCGGCCGCGGACCGGGTGTGCACGGTGCGTACCGCGGTGGGTGACCGCTGCCTCCCCGGGGACCTATGCCGGCCGGGGCATGTGTTCCCCCTCAGGGCGCGGCCCGGCGGGGTACTCTCCCGCCGGGGCCACACGGAGGGGACCGTTGACCTCATGGTCATGGCCGGACTGAGGCCCGCAGGGGTTCTCTGCGAGCTGACCAACAGGGACGGCACGATGGCCCGACTCCCCGAGGTGGTGGAATTCGCCGTTACGAGAGACATGACGGTCTGCAGCGTCGATGACATCGCCCGCTTTCGAAAGGTGCGGGGGGCCTGAGGGGAGCCGGGGCGACGCTGCCCGGTACTCCGAAAAATGAGCATTTTTAGAAAAATGTGCTTGATCATGGCGTTTTTTCCGCGTATCCTTCGGCTGTCGTTGATTCGTTGATATCCTGAAATTCAATCGATAGAGTCCGGGGGGCGCTGCTTGGTCCTGCGGTGACGCGGAGGAGTTTCCTTCGTATTGATCTGAATGACGTAATCCAAAAGGCCTCCCACCATCTTCCGGATCCCAGACGGCGGATTGCGCCGGCTGCTATATACACAAAAAAAACCGGCGTCATGCGGATGCCGGTACACAACTTCAGTGTGGAGGTATCCCATGAGAGATTTTCCCCTTCTCTTCAACACCTATCTCAGGCGAACGGCCCGGTATTTCCCCCGGAAGGAGCTCGTCTCGGTCTACCCGGACCAGATTTTCCGCTACACCTACGGGGACTACTACAAGCGGGTCTGCCAGCTGTCGCACGCCCTGAAGGCGGCGAAGATCAAAAAGGGCGACCGGGTGGCCAGCGTCTGCCTCAACAACCACCGGCACCTGGAACTGTACTACGGGGTGACCTGCCCCGGGGCGGTGCTGCACACGGTGAATTTCCGGCTGCCCCAGGAGCATTTCGTATATGTGATCAACCATGCCGAGAACAAGATCCTTTTCATCGACGACGATTTTCTCTTCCTCCTCCCCCCAATAAGGGACAAGCTGAAGACCGTGAAGCAGATCGTCGTCACCTCCCAGAGCGGGAAGCTCCCCGACATCGGCGTGCCGGATCTGGTGAGCTACGACGAGTGGATCAAGCAGTATCCCGAGGAATACGACTATCCCGACAATCTCGACGAGAAGGATCCGGCGTGCATCTGCTACACCTCGGCCACCACCGGGCTTCCCAAGGGGGTGGTCTACACCCAGAGAAGCATCATCCTCCACTTTCTGCACGTGGCGGTCACCTTCGGACTCACCGAGGGGGACTGCGCGCTCCACTGCGTCCCCATGTTCCACGTCAACGCCTGGGGCGCCCCCTATGCCGCGGTCTCCATGGGATGCAAGCAGGTGCTCCCCGGCAGGGAGATGCTCAACATGGAGAAGGTCTGCAGCATGATATCGCAGGAGAAGGTGACCTTCACCTCCGGGGTCCCCACAATCTGGATGATGCTCTACGATTTCCTGGAGAAGGGGGGAGCCCACGATTTCTCCTCCATGAGGATCATCGTCAGCGGGGGATCGGCCTGCCCGCCCGCCCTCATGAAGTCGCTTAACGAGAAGTACAACTTCCCCATCATGCAGGCCTACGGCATGACCGAGGCGTCCCCCATGGCAACGGCGGCCCTGCCGAAGAGCGACATGAAGGATTACACCATGGAGCAGCTCTACCACGTGAGGACCAGCATCGGGCTTCTGGCCGCCGGTCTGGACATGAAGATCGTGAACGAGAAGGGGGAGGAGATCGCCCACGACGGCAAGGAGTTCGGCGAGATATGCCTGCGGGGTCCCTGGATCGCCCAGGAATACTACAAGGAGCCTGAACGGTCCAAGGATTCATACAAGAAGGGATGGTTTCACACGGGGGACGTGGGGACCATCGACGAGCTGGGCTACGTCAGGCTCATGGACCGCACCAAGGACCTCATCAAGAGCGGCGGCGAGTGGATATCCTCGGTGGATCTGGAGAACCTCATCATGGCCCACGCCTCGGTCGCCGAGGCGGCGGTC
>JAFGJK010000104.1 GCA_016929135.1 Spirochaetota bacterium
CAGGTAGGAGAGCCTCGTGGCGCTGGAGATGACGAGTGACAGGTCGTGCCGGGCGTTCTCCCCCAGCGGCCCCCCCGCCCCGTCCAGGAGGGACTCGGCGAGGCCGATGATGCCGTTCAGCGGGGACCTGAGCTCGTGCGACATGTTGGCCATGAACTCGTCCTTGAGCCTGTCCACCCTGGTGAGGGACCTGTTGACGCTGACGAGCTCGACGATCTGGAGGTTCAGCATCCGCACCATGTGGTTGAATGTCTGACCCAGCTTCCCCAGCTCGTCGCGCGTACGCACCGGCACCTGGTAGCTGAAATCCCCCGCCTCGATCCGCTCCACCCCGGTGGTGAGCTGCTGTATGGGCCTGGAGATGATCCCGCTGAAGAGGAAGCCGATAACGCTCACGACCATGATGGCGCCGGCCGTGACGAAGTAGATCAGGGTCCTGAGCCGTCTCGTGGATTCCAGTATTATCCGCTCCGAGAAGACCAGGCGCCCCAGGCACAGGGATCCCCTCCCCGGAAGCGTGCCGGAGGCGACGAACTGGTAGCAGGTGTCCCGAATCCCCGGGAATCGCACTCTGCTGAAGCCCTGGGCGCCGGCGAGCCGCTCCAGCTGGTCGGGGGGGAGTCTGTCCCCGCCATAGGGGTCCTGCTTCAGGAGCACATCGTTGCGGAACCGCGCCAGGAGAATGCCGTTGTACCGCTCCCTGGAGGAGAGGAGCACCGAATCGGCATAGACGAGCCCCTCGCCGGTAAGGGGCCTCAGTATTCCCATCATCTCCTTCGCGTCGACCCTGGCGGAGGGGATGTCGGCACCGTTCATCAGGATGATGTTCAGCGTCGACCGGGCGAGGATCCTGCAGTTGATCTCCGCCTGGTGCACGATGAGGTCGATCTTCTCGCGCTCCTGACGCTCCAGTATAAAGAGCGACAGCGGCAGGGCGGCCACGGTTATCAGCAGGATGAAGAGGAATATCAGCTTGTAGGTGATCTTCATGTCCGCTACTTCAGCAACTGCAGGGCCTCACGCCGCCGCTGAGCCCTGGGAAGATAGATAGGCACGACCCTGTTGGCCGGGTCGATGAGCCTGATGCGCTGCATCAGGTTGATGCACTTGTCGTACTCCTTTTTCTCGTAGGCGTCGATCCCCTCCTTTTCCATGGCGGGCACCTCGGTGGACAGGAGCGATCGCACCTCCTCCAGCCTCGACCGCGCCGCCGGCAGGTGCGATCCTGCGTCCTCCAGCATCGGTATGGCCCTGAAATACTGCTTCTGCTCCAGCAGCTCCTCGGCACCCCGGAGCGTCTCCTCCTTGCCGGCGATGAGCTCGCTGAGCCTGCGCGCCCCGGCGTGCCCGGGATCCAGAGAGAGGACCTCCTTCAGGCGCTCCTTGGCGGCCGGCACATCCCCCCCCTCCAGGCTCTCCGAGCCCTCGCGGTAGAGGCGCTGGATCCGCAGTAGGCTCCGGGGGTCCCCGGCGGGCTCCCCCTCTGCCGGGCGCATCAGGTAGCCGAAATTGTAGGTCACCGCGGCGTAATAGTTCAGGCACTGGAAGGGCTTGCCGGAGATATAGGTGTAGAGGTACTCGACGCCGACGCGGAACCCCAGTCCCCACCGCACCGGGACGAAGCCCCCCCCCTTGAGCATGAAGCCGGGATTGTAGGCCCGCTCCACCCTCCGCAGGGTCGCGGTCCGCAGGTACAGGTAGCTCATGGTGAAGGAGATGCCGGCATAGAGATCGAAAAAGCGCAGCGGGGAATAGGTGAAGAGGGGGCCCAGGCCGAAGGTGGCGGCGGAGAGGTAGGAGTCGCCGCTCTCCTTGAGCGAGAAGGAGGCATAGGTGAAATCCGCCTCCGCCATGATGAAGCGGTATTCGTAGGGGATCGCAAAGACCCCCAGATTCGGGGCCCCCTCCATATCGCCGGCGTAGGGGCCCACCACCTGCGAGTAGCCGGCCTTGAATCCCAGTATGATGTCGGGGAACCCGTCCCGGGCGACGAGGGGAAGCGGCGCCGCCCACAGCGCGGCGGAGAGCGCCATCAGCGCGGTACCGGCGCGGAGCGCCCCTCCTCTGACCCTATGTCTCCCTCCGTCTCTCATCGCCCTCTGCTGCGGTCAGATCAGTCCATCCGGCCGCGTAATCAAGTCCCGGGAATCCCGCCCCATGTTTATGGCAGTGAAAAAACAAAAAGTCAAGGGAAAAGGGGACCCGCCGGGATTTTATTCTCAACCATCGGTTCCGGGTTCTCACGGCACCGGTCGCTGAACCACCTTCATTCTTTAGAGTGCCCTCACCAGCTCAGACAGAGCACGTGACGCTCGGTGTTGCAGTTGTGCCGGCCCCAGTGGAGCCACTGCATGGTGGTCCGGTGATGCGCCCCCACTGCCCCGTCGGAGCCGCCGGTGCCGTCGGCCCATCCGCTGCAGTTGCCGGCGGCGTCGTAGGAGCCGTCCGCCAGGGATCCGGACCACCAGAAATCGTCCACCACGTTCAGCGCCTCCAGGGTATAGGAGAGATCGTCGAAGAGGGCGCTCCAGCTCGAGGCGATGATCCTCCCCCCGGGGGACCTCACGGTCCAGGACTGGGGGACCCCGAAATTAACCGGCATCGTCCCGATGCTGTCGTCGGAGGAGACACTGATGAATCCCCGCACGTTCCCGGTCCCCAGCGCCTTGAAGGTTTCCGATGACCGGCAGAGGCTGTCGATGTCCCCCCGCGCGTCGGAGGTCGTGGAGAGATTCCCCCGGCGGGCGGTCCCCTCGGCGAAGAGATAGACGTACCTGGTGGCGGTGGAGGGGGTCACCGCAACCATGATGTAGTTCGAGATGTGCATGTCGCCGTCGCTCACCAGAACGTTGAAGTAGTAGGTGGTGGAGACCACGATCACGCTGGCGTTCGATCCGCCGTAGAGGCCGGTAACGTCGATGCCGGTGAGATCGGCGGTCCACCCGTTGAAGGGGGTGCCGGCTTTCATCGCCGCCGCGGCAGTGGAGATCGGCTCGGTGGCGTAGTACACCCGGTACTTCAGGTACCCCTGGGGGGTGGCGTCGTCCGTGGCCCGCTGCCACTCCAGCCGGACGCTGGTGGGTGTGACGTCTGCCACGGTGATGACCCCGCCGTTCCCCGGCACCGGATAGCCCTCCGGGACCGCCAGGGGGGGCGTACGGGAGTAGTAATTCTCCAGCTCCATGAGCTCCTCCATGCCGTCGTCATAGCAGGCGGCCAGGATCGCCGCGGCGGCGCAGAGGATGGCGGGGGCGAGAGCCCGGAGCCGGGATCGTATCGTGGTGACCGTGTCGCTCATAAAACCCTTCCGGGATCGCCTCGCGGGCAGCCTCCCGGCGTATCGACGGGCATGGCCCATCAACCAGTTCGCGGCTTACTTGGCGGTACCGCAGGGCAGGGGATGGTGAACTCTGTGTGTCAGTCATCGGCGCAGCAAGTAAACCAGAATAATATACTGCATTTTCTGGCACAAATCAAGCCGAAGTCGCCGTTGCCGGAATTTTCTCGTTGGTTTTGTCTCGGGGGCGCGCCGGGCGCTACCAGGCCAGACAGAGCACGTGGCGCTCGGTGTCGCAGTTGTGCCGGCCCCAGTGGAGCCACTGCATGGTGGTCCGGTGGTGCGCC
>JAFGJK010000105.1 GCA_016929135.1 Spirochaetota bacterium
ATCCCCTTGCGCCCCAGGGCGGGCGAGCCGTTGATGTCGTTCCGCACGTCGTCGATGAACCGGTAGGCCCAGCGCCGGGTGCCGTCGGGATTGAGGCAGAGGAGGCTCCCGTCGCCGGTACCGACGTAGATCCTGCCACCGCCGTCCACCGCCGGCGATGAACGGATCGGCTCCATCGTATCGAAGGCCCACTTCAGGCTCCCCCGCTCGGGATCGACCGCATAGACGGTGCCGTCGGTCGATGCCTGGATTATGGTGCCGTCGGCGAGCTGCGCCGGGCTCGAGTAGAGGTGATCCCGGGCGCCGAAGGTCCAGATCTGCCGGCCGTCCCTCTGGCCGAATGCCCGGAGGATGCCGTCGTAGCCCCCCACCACCGCCGCGCCGTCCGGGTCGTCCGTGGTGAGCATCGGCGAGGCGGCGTTGGTGCCGAATCCGCCGGCCGTCCATACCGTATCGCCGGTTTTAAAATCGAAGGCATAGACGTTCTTCAGGGCCAGGAAGTTCGTGCCGGTGATGATCCGCCCGGTCCCGGCATTCACCGCCGGGAGCGACCAGCCCATCTCGTTGATCACGAACTGACCGGTGCTCTTCCCCGTCTCCCGGTCTATCTTATAGATGAGATAGTTGTCGTTGGGGGCAAGGATCGTCCCGTCCGGCAGCATGGCGATATTCCCCTCGAACCAGTTGAGGTTGTAGGTTGTGACCCCGAACTGCTCGGTCACCTCCTGCGGGGTGTGGGCCTTGAACCTCCAGAGCACACGGCCTGTCTCCCTGTCCAGGGCGTAGACGTGGCCGTCGCCGGACCCCACGTAGACACGGCCTCGATCGTCCAGGAGCGCCGAGGAGTCGATGATCTCGCCGGTTGTGTATTTCCATTTCAGCCTTCCGGTCTCGTCGATGGCGTAGAAATGATGGTCGGCGGAGCCGATGTAGACGGTCCCGTTTTTGTCCACCACCGGCGAGCTGAATATACCCTTACCGGTCTGGAAGGTCCAGGGGCGCATGTCGGATTTTTCCGGCAGCACCGTGCTTCGGCCGTTCTGAAGCGAATTGCACCGGAACCGCGGCCACGGGCTCTCCGGGTCCAGGGGAACCCGGTATTGATGTGCTTTTATATCGCCCCTGCCCGGTGTGTCTCCCCTTTCTGGTCTCATGACATAATGGGAACAGTTGACGGTCTTCACCAGGACCAATAGGGCGATAACTATCGCAAGTCCGTACAGAATATGGCGTTTTTTAAATGAATACTTCATGGATCCCCCCTATAACTGAATTAGTATTCAGTTATATATCAATGTAGATAAAACCCGCATTGTGTCAAGGATTTTTTAAAAATCAGACCTCCACGAGATGGATACATGGGGCACTACCATTTTTGGCGGGATCAGAGCACCTTGCTTTCCCCTTGACAGGAGACATTGCCGTGGCAGAATCAGTGCCAACCCCGCCGCGGGGGTATTCCATGAAAAAACCGGAGGCACCATGCGGAAACTCACCGTGACACCCGTCGCTGCGCTCCTGCTTCTCCTGGCCGTCCCCCCGCTCTTCGCGGAGCACAACACGCACTACTACGATCCCAGGGTCTACTCACGGGCCAGGGTTGAAAAGATCGAGCGTCAGCGGCTTGAGGGGGGGAACCTGGGCGTGGAGATAAAGGTGCACCTGAGGATCCTGGAGGGCAGATCGAAGGGTCAGCGGCACGTATCGGTCTACAGGGGGGAGGAGGAATTCCCGAAGGACATGTTCTACCGGGAAGGTGATACCGTCTTCATCGGCATATCGGCACTCGGGAGCGCCGACGATATCTCTAGCGTCTCCATCTACGACGTGGACAACACCTTCGGCATTATACTGATGGTGGTCCTTCTGGCGATCACCATCACCGCGGTGGGACGCCTGAAGGGGGTCCTCTCCATGGTGTCACTGGTGCTCACGGTGTTCCTGATATTCTACATACTGGTGCCCATGACCCTCAACGGGCGGTCGCCCCTCCCCATCGCCGTGGCCATCGCGTTCGTGGCGATCCTCATCACCGTCCCGATCATAATGGGCTTCCACAAAAAGACGCTGGCGGCGATACTGGGGGCCTCCTCCGGGGTTGTCATGGCCACGCTGCTGGCGCTCTTCTCCGGGTGGCTGCTGCACCTTTCCGGCCTGGTGACCAACGAGATGCTCACCGTCTTCTACGCCTCCACCGTAGAGGTGGACGTCAGGAGCCTGGCCCTGGCCGGCATCGTCATCGCCGCCTTGGGTGCCATCATAGATGTCTGCATCTCCATCGCCTCCGCCACCGAGGAGATTTTCCGCGCCCATCCGGAGATCCCGGTGCGGCAGGCCTTCACGTCGGTCATGACCGTCAGCAGGGACATGCTGGGTGCCACGGTGAACACGCTCCTCTTCGCCTACGTGGGGAGCGCCCTCCCCCTGGTGCTGATGATATCGATGCGCTTCGACCCGGACATGCCCATCTGGATGGTCTTCAGCTACAACCCGGTGCTGAGCGAGCTGATCAAGTCCTGCGTCGGCTGCATGGGGATGTTCCTCAGCATGCCCGCCACCGCCCTCATCTGCATCGAGCTGCACATGCGGGGAAGGAAGCGGGCCGGCGCCGCACAAAATTCTTGACAAAACATAAAATCTGTCCCACGCTCAGCACATGGTAAGAAACCGGAGGAACACCTCGGCGTCCACCGTCATCGCCGCCGCAACGGCGCTGCTGGCGATCGTGCTCCCGCTCCATGAATCCGCCGCGCAGCAGCAGAAATCCCGCACCGTGGAATCCCTCGTACGCATCGCCCTGGAGAACTACGGGCTCCTGAAGGTAAAGGAAACCGAGATACGGCAGAAGTCCCAGTCGGCCCTCCAGGCGAAGAGCTGGGACAACCCGGAGCTGGGGATCACCGCCGGCCAGAAACGCTCCGACGGCGATTCCGGCCTCCTCTACTCGGCGACGCTCTCGCAGCGGCTCCCCCTTTCCGGGAGGAGGGGGCTCCTCTCGGAGATGTCGAATCTGGAGGAGGAGGAGGCACGGATCGCGCTGGAGGACCTCTCCCTGCGCCTTCGCTACGATGTGGTGAAGCTCGTCTACGAGCACGCCAGGGACCTCCTGAAGACCAGCCACATCAGGGAGCGCCTGCGCCGCCTGAGGCTCATCAACGCATACATGCAGGGGCACCTAATCGTGGCCCCCCAGAAGATCGTGGAACGGAACATCGTGCAGGCCAGAATCCGGCACATGGAGAGGGAGTTCCTGGATATCCGCAGGGGCCAGGTCCTCTCCTTCGAGAAGCTCAACCGCTACCTGAAGCTCCATGAGGAGGGCCCCCTGGACCTGGAGGTGCGGTGGTTCGCCACGGCGCCGAAGGCGGAGCTTGCCCCCCTCCTGGAAGCGGCAAACCGCCGGAACTTCGAGATACGGACGCAGGCAGTGGCGGTGCAGATGGCGAGGAAGGGGGTCTCGCTTGCGCGGCGCGAGGCAGTGCCGGACATCGAGGTGAGCCTCTTCTACCAGGACGAGCGGGCGGGAACGCACGACCAGTCAATCGGCGGGGGGGTGAGCCTGCCGCTCCCGGTGCTGTCGCGGAACCGGTACGGCATACGAAGGGAAACGATGAACCAGAAGTCCCGGGAGTTGCTGTTGGAGCATGTAAGGCACGACGTGGCCCAGAGGGTGAAGGAGGCCTACGCCGAATACCGCCATGCCGCCGAGATGATCGCCCTCTTCCCCCTTGAGGAGCTGCGCGACATGGAGCGCAGGATGGACTACGCCGACGCCGAGTTCAGGAAGGGGAGGATCTCGCTCACCACCTACCTCGAGATGGACAGCGCCCTGCACGAGACGATCGAATCGGTCTTCGACGCCCAGCTCTCCCTGATCGCCTCCTACGCTGAGCTCAACTACCTGGCCGGCATCACCGGTACAATCGAGGGGGACGCGCCGTGATCGACCGGGCCATATCCTGGGCGCTGCGGAACCACCTCCTGGTGATCCTCCTGACCGCCGGCATCGCCCTGGGGGGCGCCGCCGCCCTCTCGCGCCTCCCCATCGACGCGGTGCCGGACATCACCAACATCTCGGTGATGGTGAACACCCAGACCGGCGCCCTGGCGCCCGAGGAGATCGAGAAGATGGTCACCTACCCCATCGAGTCCGAGCTGGCGGGGCTCCCGAACGTGGAGGACATCCGCTCCCTCTCCAAATACGGGCTCTCCCAGATCATCGTGGTCTTCCGCGAGGGGACCGACATCTACTTCGCGCGACAGCAGGTCTTCGAGCGCCTTCAGTCGGTGCGGGACACGCTCCCCGGCGGACTCTCGCCGGAACTGGGTCCCCTAAGCACCGGCCTGGGGGAGGTCTTCATGTACGCCGTGGAGGCGAAGAAGGGGAGTGCCCTGGCGGCCGGAGACGAGACGTCACGGCTTCTCCGCCTGCGCACCTACCAGGACCTCTTCATCCGCCCGGTGCTCAAGGCGGTCCCGGGAGTGGCCGAGGTGGAATCGAACGGCGGCTATAAAAAGGAGATCCACATCAACATCAACCCCTCGAGGATGGAAAACAACGGCATCGCCTGCAGGGACCTGATCGAGGGGATCCAGGGGTTGGGGATAAACTTCGGCGGCGGCTACATCCAGGAGAAAGGGAACCAGATCATCGTGCGCACCCAGGGTAAGATCGTGTCACTGGAGCAGATCCGCGACCTCCCCATCAAGCTGAACGTCTTCGGCACGCCGGTGCGGATCAGGGACGTGGCCGAAGTCAGGGAGGGGCACAAGCTCAGGCTCGGCGCCGCCACGCACAACGGCAGGGAGGCGGTACTGGGGACCGTGCTGATGCGGGTGGGTGCCAACAGCCGCGAGGTGGCACTGGCGGTTGAGGAGGCGGTGCGGGAGCTGCAGCTCCCCGATGACATCGAGCTGGTGACCCTCTACACCAGGAGCGAGCTGGTGAGCGCCACGATCCGCACCGTGGCGAAGAACCTGGCCGAGGGGGGGCTCTTCGTGGTGGCGGTGCTCTTCCTGATACTGGGGAACATCCGCGCCGCCTTCCTGGTGGCCCTGGCGATTCCCCTCTCGATGCTCTCGGCCTTCACCGGTATGGTGCAGCTGGGGATCTCGGCAAGCCTCATGAGCCTGGGCGCCCTGGACTTCGGCCTCATCGTGGACGGCTCCGTGGTGATGGTGGAAAACGTCATCCGGCGCATGGACGAGGCCTTCCGCGGCCGGGAGGCCACCGCCATGGAGCGGCTGCACCTGATCCGCGACGCCGCCTCGGAGGTGGGGAAGCCGGTCCTCTACGGCGTCCTCATCATCATGATCGTCTACGTCCCCATCCTCACCCTCACCGGGATCGAGGGTAAGATGTTCCGCCCCATGGCGGGCACCGTCCTCTTCGCCCTGGGGGCGAGCCTGGCCATCGCCGTCTTCCTCATGCCGGTCCTTTCGTTCTATTTTTTGAAGCCCTCGGCGAAAAGGACCGGCCGCCGGGAGAGCCGCTTCTTCTCTCTCATCGCACGCCTCTACCGACCGGTGCTGGACTACTCGCTGGCGCACCGCTGGACCACCATTCTCTCCTCCCTCTCCGTGGCGGCCGCCTCCGCCGTACTCTTCCTGTTCCTGGGGAGCGATTTCATCCCCAAGCTGGACGAGGGGGACATGGTGATCGGGCTCGTGCGGGACACCAGGATCGGCATCGACTCATCGGTGGATGCGCAGTGCGCCTCGGACCGCGTCATCATGGGGTTCAAGGAAGTGCGGCACGTCTTTTCCCGAATGGGGACGCCGGAATCGGCCACCGACCCCATGGGGGTGAACTTCGCCGACACCTTCGTCATTCTTGAAAAGGACCGCTCGAAATGGCCCGAGGTGAAGGGGCGGCGGCGGACGAAGGACGAGCTCTTCTCGGCCATGAGCGCCGCCATCGACGCCGCCGTGCCGGGACAGGAGATATCCATGACCCAGCCGATCGAGATGCGCTTCAACGAGATACTGGAGGGGAGCAGGGCCGACATCACCCTGCGCATCTTCGGACCGAGCCTGGACACGCTCTTCGACGCCGTGAACCGGGGCCAGGCGATCCTGGAAAAGGTCCGCGGGGCCGAGTCGGTGGAGCTGGACCCGCTCACGGCCCTCAGGAAGAGCCCGGTGCTGGACCTGGTGCTGGACTACGGCAGCATCAACCGCTACGGCATCGGCATCCGCGACGTAAACCACTCCTTCGAGATCGCCATGAACGGCATGACGGTGGGATACCTCTTCCAGCAGGACAAGCAGTTCCCCATCGTGGTGCGCCTCTCGGACGAGTACCGCAGCAGGCAGACCGACATCGCCCGCATCCCGGTGGCCTTCCCGGACGGGGGGATCGTCCCCATCGGGAGGCTCGGCTCGCTCCGGTTGAGGGACCAGGTCACCACCATCGCGCGGAGCAGGGCGCGACGCTACGCCGCCATTTCCATCAACCTGCGCGACCGCGACACCGTGAGCTTCGTGGAGGAGGCGAAGTCGGCCATCGCCCGCGGCCTCAGGCTGCCGGCAGGCTACACCACCGAGTGGGGGGGGCAGTTCAAGAACCTGGAAAGCGCCAGACGGCGGCTCCTCATCATCATCCCCCTGGTGCTGGTGATAATCTTCGTGATCCTCAAGAAGAATTTCGGCAGCATGAAGCAGACACTGCTGGTCTTCAACAGCATCCCCTTCGCCGTCACCGGGGGCGTCATCATGCTCTGGGTGCGGGGGATACCGATGAGCGTATCAGCCGCGGTGGGGTTCATCGCCCTGGCGGGGATCGCCATCCTGGACGGCATGGTGCTGGTGAGCTTCTTCAACCAGCTCAGGGGGGAAGGTCTGGAAGTCAGGGAGGCGGTGCTACAGGGGGCCATGACCAGGCTCAGGCCGGTGGTGATGACCTCCCTGGTCGCCGGCCTTGGTTTCGTCCCCATGGCCTTCAATACCGGCCTGGGGGCCGAGGTGCAGCGCCCCCTGGCCACGGTGGTGATCGGCGGGATCATCTCCTCGACCCTGCTCACCCTGCTCCTCCTCCCCACCCTCTATCTCTGGCTGGAGAGGATGCCCCTCCACTGGGTGATCAGCATGAACCGCGACGAGATGGGGCTCTAGGGCGCCTGCCGCGCCTCCGTCTTCTTTGCCGGTCCTTTGCGCAGCTCCTTCATGAGATCGCTGAACTCATGGCTCCCCCTGATGATCGCCAGGTTGCCGGGGTTCTCCGAAAGGTGCCTGTCCAGTTCCGCCGCGTCATCGGCATTGGCCAGGGCGGCGCGTACCGCCTTCTCGAAATGTGCCAGGGCGCTCTTCCCGTCATAGAGGAGTCCGTAGATGTAGGCCCTGTTGTAGTGGGTCCGGTAGAAACCGGGATCGATCTCCGCGGCGCGCGCGAAGTCCTCGTCGGCCTTCCGCAGCATGCGCTTCTTCAGGTATCCGTTGCCCCGGTTGTAGTGGGCCACGGCCGACGACGGCTCGACGGCGATGGCCCGGTCGTAGTCCTCGATGGCCCGGTCGTAGCGCCTCTGGGCCATGTGGCAGTTGCCGCGGTTGATGTATGCCTTGGCGAACGTCGCATCCAGCTCGATGGCCTTGTCGAAATCGGCGACGGCCTCTTCGTAGGCCTTCCTGTTCTTGCGGATGACGCCCCGGTCGTTGTAGGCGCGCACGTAAGCGGGGTCGCTGGCGACGGCACGATCGTAGTACTGCATCGCCTCGTCGTACTCCTTCCTGTCGTCCAGCTCCACCCCCTTGCGGTAGTAGTATCCCGCTCCGCAGGATAGCTGGAATACGATCGATAACAACGCGGTGACAATGATCATTCTCTGCATGTGGGTACCTCTGTTGGCCTCCCTGTGGTTTTCCCGGATCAAACGCCGTCGCGCCGCCGGATCAGTGACGGGAATCATATTCTGGTATGGGTCTGTTCGACAACGGTACTGTGTTCTCCTCGCCGCTCTCGATCCTTTCCAGTATGTCCAGCATCATGGCGATCTCGTCATCTGAAAGCTCCTTCATCTCGATCTCCTTCCCGATCTCCAGCGTGATCCCCTGGCCGTCCTTCACCTCCACCGCCTCGGCATCCGGATCATCCGCCTTTTTCACCTCGATCGTCCCGTTGAGGCAGGAGACCGAGCTCTTCCCCTTCGAGGTGGAGATGAGGAAATTGGTGCCGCGCACCGAGGCGACGGTGGTGGGCGTCTTCACCAGGAAGAGGTCGCCCCTGGAAAGTTTCTTTCCCACCCTGGCGAAGAGTTTGCCGTCCCTGACGGAAAACTCCGACTGCTCGGTCCCCGCGGCCCTGTCAACCAGGGCCTTGGTGATTGCCACCGTGCTGTTCTCCATCACCCGGATGATGTTCTCGCCGTAGGCGATATTGACGATGGACCTGTTCCCCGTCACGACCACCGATCCCTCCTTCACCGCGTCGCCCTGGACCGGCGTCACACCGGCCCCCCGGTACTCCACGGAGACCGACCCGAGCATGAACTGGACGATGCCGTCGTTGCTCACCGGCTCGCCGCGGCCGCAGGAGAAGGTGATCGCCGCAGCGAGCAATAACGGAAAAATCATGTACTTTTTCATGGAACCTCTTCCGGGGATGCCGTTCCCCTATGGTCTGGCATCAATCCTATCATGGCGATCAGATTGCGTAAACAAAAAAACGTGCCCCTCCGGTACCCTGCCGGAATACGCGCCCCTCATCCCAGGACCCCTGGGGCATCCATCCCCCGGGATTCCGCACCCGCACCGGCGCAACAGAAGAACTGCCGGGGCACCGGGAATACTGCCACAGATGGCAGCCATGAGGGGATCCACCTGCCCCCCTTGAAGAAGCGCCGGAGGCAGGCCGTTATCGGGACGCCCCGGGGCTTCAGCGGGCGAAAATAATTGACATCACCGGCCACCGTATGCTATAGGTGGTGTGATCCAAGATGTACGCGAAGGGCCCGATCCCGGAACGTGCTCATGAAGGGCGAGATATTCGTCCCGAAGAGCCGCCTCGATCAACGCGGCAGGGGGGGCGCGGTGCGTCAGCGGAAATCGCAGGCCGTTGCGAGGGCAATAACGGGCCGAATACCGGAACGCTGGAGGAACCATGAAACGACCTCTTCTCACCATACTCGGCGCCGCCCTGCTCTTCATAGTAACCGCCGGGATCAGGCCGTCCTACCCCGAATACATCTTCCTGAAGGACGGCAAGATCCTTCAGGGGACCGTTATCGGAGACACCGGCGCAGGTCTCACCGTGCGCGACAAGGAGAGGAGAATCCAGAGGATACCCAGGAATACCATATCCCGGGTCATCTATACCGACCTCTACCTGGGGAAGCTCTACGTGCGGCTCACCGACGGGAACAGCTTCCTGGGCTTCATGGTGGACGAGGACGCCAACAGCTACACCTTCCGCAAGGAGCTCCAGAGCCCCGACGAGTTCAGGGTGCGCAGGAAGGACGTCCTCTTCACCGCCAGGAGAAACCCCACGAACCTGAAGGCCACGGCCGGCGACGACAGCGTGGCGCTGAAATGGCATGCGCCGTACAACGAGGTGAGCGACTACAAGATTTACCGAAAGGGCCCGGGGGACGGGGAGTTCAAGGCGGTGGAGACCAGCGGCGACACCGAGGAGACCGTCGGCGACCTGAAGAGCAGCACCACCTACAAATTCTACGTGACCGCCATCGATGACAACGACGAGGAGTCCCTCCCCAGCGACATCGTCACCGTCACGACGAACAACATCCCGCCGGAGCGGCCCGGCAACCTCACGGCGACGGTGGAGCCGGAGAAGACCGGCACCAGGATGAACGTCCGGCTCGCCTGGGAAAAGTCGGAGGACCCGGACGGCACCGTGGCCCATTACGCCGTCTACCTGAGGTCCCAGATCGGCACCAGGCTCCAGGGGAAGACACAGCAGACCAATTACGCACTGCAGCGGCTCGATCGCCGCGAGGAGTACGATGTCATCGTGCGTGCCGTGGACAACGCCGGCACAGAATCGGACGATGTCGCCCTGACGATTACGGGAGGAGAGGCCACGGCTGTCAGGAGGACCGAGACCAGGCAGAGGGAGACGGGAACCCCCGGCACGGCCGGCGGCCACATTTCACTCTCCCTCTACGGCTCCTTTCTCCTGCCGCTGCACGAGGAGAAGTTCGACCGCATCGCAAACGGCGGCTTCGGGATACTGGTGAGCGGCGAGTACCGGAACCTGTTCATTTCCGGCCTCTCCGCGGGCGTCGAGACCGGCTACCTCTACTTCACCGGCGATGACGACGAGACCAAAAACATCAAGCGCCACATGATGGTGCCCCTCTACCCGGTGGTGCGCTACGACCTGCGGGTCTACGACCGGTTCTACGTGGCTCCCGAGGCCGGCTTCGGCATGACCTGGAACTTCATATTCTACAACACGATAGAGGGGACCCAGTGGCAAAGCAGCGTTACCCAGAGCAACAGGGTGCTCCCCCTCTTCACCGGGGGCCTGGCAGTGAGCTACCGGGGCTTCGGGAGGATCTCCATCACCGCCGGCGCGCGGTACTACGGTATCATCGACCCCGAGGTGCTCATCGATTTCATGATGTTCTACGCCGGCGCCGGCTACTCATTCTAGCCGGGGCCGATTGAGTGGACAGGGATGAAACCACGAAAGGAGGTGGGAGATGAGAGCGATACTTGTATTATTCGCGAGCGTCATCGTGGCGGCGGTGATCGGCTTCACCGCCTGCGAGAGCCTCTACGACGAATACATCCCGCAGAACGGGGGGAATTACATCTACCTCTTCCGAAGCAATAGTACCACCACGGGCAACCTGGGCGGAAGAGCCGGGGCGGACGCCATCTGCCGGGGCACCTACGAGACCTGGTACTCACACCTGGAGGCGCTGCACGTGCGGGCCTTCCTGAATGTATCCGCGTACGACACGATACGGGAGATGCCGGAAAATCACGGGATACCGGCGGACGCGCCCGTGGTGGCGATGAACTACACGACCGGCGCACCGGGCCCCTTCCTGGCCACCAGCTGGTATGACCTACTTGACGGCTCCATCAGTATGAGCCTTTACAGCGCCGGCCTGTTCACGGGAGGGTCCAATTACTGGACCGGCGACATTTCGGGGTACGGAACCACAGGTCTGGACGGCGACCTGAACTGCAACGGCTGGACCAGTAGCAGCACCGTTCTGCACGGACGTGGAGGAGACAACATGCAGAGCGGGGTTGGTTGGTTGAGTGTGGCGAACCTGTTGTGTGACGGCTCCACTTCCGTCCCTTTGCTCTGCGTCGCCTGGTGAGGGCGATGCCGGATGATCGTTGACAAATTCCCCGGGCGGGTGACACCCTGTCTCGCTGACCGGAAATACCATTGCATGAAAGGACACGGAACATGAGAGCGCTTTTGATCTTCTTCACATCACTTCTCGCCGCCGCGGTGATTGCCACCACCGCCTGCGAGAGCCTCTACGATGATTTTATTCCGGAAAGTGATAATAGTGTCATTTTTCTGTTTGGCACCCTGGGGACATATCCCGGCACCCTGGGGGGCAGGATCGGGGCGGACGCCATCTGCAGGGGCACCTACGAGGCCCGGTACGGCGACCTGGAGGCGCATAACGTCCGTGCCTTTCTCAGCGTCTCCCCCCTCGACCAGATACGGGAGATGCCGCACAACTACGGCGTACCAGTGGACATGCCGGTGGTGAGCCCGAACGGCACCGTGCTGGCACTCAACTGGCCAGACCTGCTGGACGGATTCATACCCATGTTTCTTTCAGGAGCCGGGGTCGTCCCCTCTTCGCAGTTTTTCTGGACCGGCGATACCGCAGGATACGGCACCACCGATGACAATCCCGCTCATCATTGCCAGGGATGGACCGACGCTGCGACCACCGGAAGAGTCGGTAGTGCTGACGCAAACGGCACTGGCTGGCTGTCCTATGACGCAATAGGATGCAACAACACCTATTATCTCCTCTGCATTGCCTGGTGAGCCGGCCCGATAATCCTTGACAAATCCGGCCGGCCGGGGATGCTCGTAACCTGTTTTTATCGATACCAGGCAGGCAGGGACCGCTCATGAACTTCACCTCGATCCATTTCCTGTGCCTCTTCCTCCCCCTGGTGCTGGCGGTGTACTGCATCGCCGGCAGGAGGCTCAGGACCCCCTGGCTCCTCCTGGCGGGCCTCGCATTCTACGCCTGGGCCGAGGGGTGGCTCGCCCTGGTGATCGCCGGCTCGGTGCTGGCGAACTGGCTCTTCGTCCTGCGGCTCTCGAAGGACGACGCCTCGAAGACCGCCCTGGCAGCGGCGGTGGCGCTGAACCTGGGGGCCCTGCTCTATTTCGGCTACGGCGATGCGATCGCGGCGGCCATGGGCATTGCCGGCCCGGGCACGGCGGCGCACCGCCCCCTGGGGATATCCTTCTTCACCCTCACCGCCATCTCCTTCGTCGTGGAGGCCCGGCGCGGTGAACGCCGCGGCGCGACGGCATTCTCCGGGGTGGCCATGGCCATCTCCTTCTTCCCCCGCCTGGCGGCCGGCCCCATCGTCCGTCCCGCCGACAGGGACGCGTGGACCGGCGGCGGCTCCCTCTCCAGGGAATCACTCGCCCTGGGGGCCTCCCGCTTCATCGTGGGCCTGGCCAAGAAGGTCCTGGTGGCCGACACGGTGGGGGCGGCGGCCGACAGGATATTCGCCCTGCCGGCGGGGCACCTGACGGTCCCCCTGGCCTGGACCGGCGCCCTCTGCTTCGCCCTGCAGTTCTACTTCGCCTTCTCCGGGCTCTCGGACATGGCGATCGGGCTCGGGCGCATCTTCGGCTTCACCCTGCCGGAGAACTTCCGCTACCCCTTCGCCGCCCTGTCGGTGCGCGACCACTGGCGGCGTTGGCACATCACCCTCGTGGACTGGATGCGCGACTACCTCTATAAACCCATGGCCGGCGATGCGGGATCGCTGCCGCGGCGGGGCCTGGCCGTGCTCCTGGCCTTCGCCGCCGTGGGGCTCTGGCACGGGGCCGGCTGGCACCTGCTCCTCTGGGGCCTTTGGAACGGCCTCTTCGTCGCCCTGGAGCAGGCCGGCGCGATCCCGGTGGAGCGGCTCCCCTTCAGGCCCCTGCGGTGGCTCTACACCGCGCTGGTGGTCCTGGCCGGCTACGTCCTCTTCAGGGCCGGGTCCCTGGAGCATGCCGGGGCGGTCCTCGCCGCCATGGCGGGTCATGCCGGCGGGGACGGCGCGGAGTACCATATCATCTACTACGTGCAGATGGACACGATTCTGGCCTTCCTCTTCGGTGTCATGGGAGCAGCGCCGCTCCTCCCCTGGATCGACGGGAGGCTGCGGGGCCTCCTCGGCGCCGACGGCGGTGGCGAGACCGTCCCCTTCGTCGTCTACCGGACGGTGAAGGCACTGATCCTGGCGGGCCTGCTGGCCCTCTCCATCATACGGGCCGCGGCGGTAAACGGCGTCCCCTTTCTCTTCATGTAGCAGGAGAAGACCATGAACAGGAAAACGATCCCTGAGCTGATCCTCATCATCGCCTTCATCGCCCTCCTCTGCCTGCCGGGCGCCGGCATCATCGCCTTCACCCTGCGGGATGCGGCCGCCGGCGGCACCGACCGATACGGCGCGCGCCCACCGGCAGAGGTCACTCCCTCGCCGCACGAGCGGGTGCAGGACATCCTCCACTACGCCCACAACCTCATCATGATCCGCACCATCAAGGGGATCAAGCGGACCAACGTCCTTCTGGGGAAGGAGCGGTGGTCCTACTGGGCCGGCGGCAACTCCTTCGATCAGTTCATGTCCATGGACATGCTGGATCGCAAGGAACTCATGAGGATCGCGAGGATCCTGGAGGAGCGGCAGTCCTTCTGCCGCCTCCACGGCATGCGCTACATCATCATCATCGTCCCGAACAAGGACGTGGTGTACCCGGAATTCCTCCCGGTGTGGATGAAGAAAGTGAAGCGGCAATCGCACCTGGACCAGATCGTGGAGTATCTCAGTGAGCACAGCACGGTGGAGGTGATCGACATGCGGGGCCCCCTGAGGGAGGCCAGGGCGCTCCACCGCGTCTTCCTGCGGGTTGATTCCCACTGGAACGACTTCGGCGGGTACGCCGGCTACCGGGAGATCATGAGGCTCCTGGCTGAGAGCTTTCCCCGCCTGCGCCCCGCCGAGCTCTCGGACTACTCCCTGGTCCCGAAGGTGACCGACGGAGGGGATTTCGCGGCGATGCTGGGTCTGAAGGGGCTGCGCGTCGAGGAATTCACGATGCTACCCCGGAGGCCCCGGAGGGCCAGAGAGGCTGCGGTGACTGACCCCTTCTACTCGGCCGCACTCCCCTACAAGGTGAAGTACCCCGGCGCCCTGTGGATGGTCGAGACCGGGGACCGCTCCCTCCCCCGGGGGGTGATGTTCCGCGACTCCATGTCGATGGCCCTGCTCCCGCACCTTGCCGAGCACTTCAGCTACATGTTTCTCTTCTGGGTGGAGTACACGATCGATCCGTACGATTTCAATGCAGAGGTGATCACGCACGAGCGGCCCGACGTCGTCATCACCGAGATCTCGGAGCGGAAGCTCCTGGAGATCAAGGAGAACCCCGAGGAGGTGCGGCTGGCGCACCGGAGGCGCTAGCGGCGCTCACCCCTTCTTGCCGTACTCCTCCAGCCCCCGCTGGATGCTCGCCCAGGCACGCTCCATGAGCTCCGGCATGCTGTCATGATCGTACCCCTCTGTGGGGATGGGGGGATGGATGATCAGCTTCACCCTGCCGGGGAAGAGGTCCGCGGTGTTGTTGGGCAGCACGTTCCTGGTGCCGATGATGGTGAGCGGGAGCAGGGGGAGGCCCATGTCCAGGGCCATCACGAAGGCCCCCTTCTTGAAGTCGTGCAGCAGCCCGTCGCTGCTCCTGGTCCCCTCGGGGAAGAAGAGGATGGAGGTGCCGTCCCTGATCCGCTCCTTCGCCGCGTTGATCGAGTCCTTCGCGGCCTGGGGGTTCGACCGGTCGATGTAGACGTGCCCCAGCTTGTGGCAGGCGTAGCCGAGGAAGGGGATCTGCCTGAGCTGTATCTTCATGACCCACCGGAAGTCCACCGGGAGCCACCCGTAGATCACGAAGATGTCGTACTGGCTCTGGTGGTTCGCCACGATGACGTAGGACTGTTTCCTGTCGACGTGCTCCTTTCCGGTCACCTTCACGAACATCGGGGTTATCAGCGAGTTGAAGCGCGACCAGATCACCCCCATCCAGGTGCCGATCTTCGGCCCTGCGACGATCGCCAGCACCGACGCGAGGACACCCAGGATCGACGTCGAGAGCAGCAGCAGCGGGATGAATATCAGGTATTTGTAGATCTTGTACAGGTAATAAATCGGCTTGATCTCTCTCATGGACCGTTTCATAGACCTTCCAGTAATCTCAGTATCGCCCGAAGCGACAGGGCCGGTTCAGGTATTGCACTATGCACAATGCGCCTGTTTCTTCAAGAAAAAATACACCGCCCGCGGTGAAAAATTGCGCGCCGGGCATCGCGGAGGGAAAACGGCCTGGAGGGGTTGCCACGAGGGCGCATGGGCGATGGGTGTGCACCATCGGGTGGTCTTGGCGGGGCCCCGGCAATCGCCCCTTACCAGGTCACCGTGACGGCCTTCTCGGGGCAGAGCTCGACGCACTTCATGCAGCGCGTGCAGAGCGACAGGTGCACTGCGGTCACGCGCCACTGCCTCGGTTTGTAGGGGTTCTCCTCCACCGCCCCCAGGGGCTGATGCAGCAGGAAGACCGCGGGACCACAGACGCGCAGGCAGATGCCGCAGGTCCGGGGATCCACCCTCCCCGATTCGCCGCAGCGGGCGTAGTCGATACTGATCTTCGTCTTTCCCTTCACGGCCGCCTCCTCAGTACTCGCCGTCGAATCCCGGAAAGGAATCCCGGGGGATGAGCGACAGTGCGCCGTGCTTGCAGGCGTGGCGGCAGACCCCGCAGCCGTAGCACTTCTCCTGGTCCACAATGACCCGCTTCAGGGTCCAGCTCCAGGAGAGTGCGCCGAACTGGCACAGGGAGATGCAGGCGCGGCAGCCGGTGCACTTGTCGGCGTGCGCCTCGATGACATACTCGGCCTTGAATATCGACTTGATGCCGTAATCGACCCGGGGCCTGATACCGGCGCACTCCGGGCTGGCGCAGGAGCAGAGGTTGTTGATGTAGGGGAAGGGGCCGAACCAGATGGTGCCGATGTACCCTTTTTTGTTGTGCGCGGTGATGCGCTCCACGGCCTCGCGCCTGGTGAGGTGGTATTTCTCCTTCTCGGGGATGAACCGGGGGAGCTTGTCGATGATCTCGGACATGACCCCGAAGTTGATACAGCAGGCCTCCTCGATCCCCCGGGACATGAAGCGGCACATGCAGTTCTTCTCGATAATCGGCTCGGCGGCGCAGTGCTCCAGTATCGCCACGGCGTCCTCCAGGGGGACCACCTGGCCGATGTGCCCCTCGGCCCTGAAGGGGTTCGTCGGCGGGTTCGTGCTGGTGAGCATCCGCTCGGCGAAGCCCTTGATGATCCGGCCGATGATGGGGATCCTGACCCGGTAGCCCAGGCCGACGCCGTTGAAACCCATGACGGGTCGCACCTGCATCTGCTCGAAGTTTGTGTACTGCTCCATGAGGAAGTCGCGCAGGTTGTACTTCTCGACGATTTCGTTTGAGTAATGGCGCGCGTTGAGGTACCACTTCCCTCCTGCGCCGTGTTTCATGCAGAGTTCGCACATGGCTCGTCACCCCGGTATGAGATATGCCCGTCACATCCGGCAGGAATATCTGCTGTCATGGCGCGGGGCGTGTCAATGATAAAAAAAGTCAGTCCGTCATCATGATGGTCGGGACACTGCCGGCGATATTGACCTCTCCCTGGATCCCGAATCCTGCGTTGGGCACGACACTGTTGCCCTCCGAGATGCTCCCCTCGAAGCGCGCGTGGAAAAAGAACCTGTTCATCTC
>JAFGJK010000106.1 GCA_016929135.1 Spirochaetota bacterium
CCGCCACGAATACTTCCGCCGCGTGCTCTGCAACATGCTGGGGCGTGAAATGGAGGCGGGCATCCTCCCCGATGAACCGGCCCTGGTAGGGGGCATGGTGCGCGACATCTGCTGCGGCAACGCCCGGGACTACTTCCGGTTCTAGATCTCCATCTCGAAGATCCGGTAGCCCTTGTACATGTCGGCATTGACGTACTTCAGGGCCCCGATCATCTTCAGATTGCTCTCCACGATGAGCGAGCAGTCCGCCTGGAGATAGCCGAGCCGGATGCCGATCTCGATGGTCATCAGTATCAGGATCTGGTCGATGTTCTGCTGGCGGTATTCCGGCAGCACCCCCATGAGGACGGTCCTGATGGTCTTGGTCGTCTTGAGCTTCCAGATGAGCTGCGGAATCCTCCAGGGATAGAGCTTCCCGTTGAGCTTCGCGAAACCGGGATTCGCGTCCGGCATGGAGAGGATGAATCCCACCGTCTTGCCGTTGTCCTCGGCGAATATTCCCAGCTCCGGGATCAACGCCAGCTCCAGGTCATCGAAGAGGGTCTTGAACTGCCTGTCCGTCAGGGGGAGGTGCCCCTCGTTCCCCTCCCAGGCGATGTTGAAGATGTTCTTCACGTCCTCGGCCCTCCGGGGGATGTCGCGGCGCCTGGAGGTGACAAACTTCACATTGGTCTTTCTCGCCAGCTCCTCCCTGATTTTGAACAGGGGATCCCAATTGATTCCCTCTTTTTTCACCATGAAGCAGAACCAGTCCACCTTCTTATGAAAGCCGTAGATCTGGGCATGCTTGGCGTACCAGTGGGCGAAGTGAAAATTGCCGATCACCGGCATTCTGCCGTTGTTCATCATGTCGAAGCCCACCGAATCGTAGACCGTGAAGCTCTGGGGCCCGTTCATCCGCTTCTTCCCCTTGGCCCGCAGGCACTCTCGCGCCGTGTCGAAAAGCGCCTTGGACACCTTCAGGTCGTCGATGCATTCGTAGAAGCCGAAGAAGCCGGTGTCCCTGTCGTATTTTTCCTCGTAGAGCCCGTAGGTGTGGGCCGATATCCTTCCCACCGGTTTCGCGTCCCTGTAGGCGATGAAGAAGTCCGCCTCACCGTGCTCGAAGAAGTACCCGTGGGCAGAGTCCAAGAAACGCACCTGGTCTCTGATCACCGGCGGCACCCAGGCGGGATCCAACTTGTAAATCTCCGCAGTCCAGGGAACCCTGATGAACTCCATGAGCATTTTTCTGTCCGTGACCTTTTTTACCTCTATGACAGCCATAGTACCTCTTGTATGTATAGTTTGTTGGTGTGGGGTGCGACTGGTAAAACGAGGAATCCTCCCACACTGCGGGAACGGTGTCAAACGCTTTTTCAGGGTCAGGCCATGCTATAGTGGCGTATAACGGAAACCCACAGCGCCCCTCAAGTATTCACCAGTGAACCGGGACCCGTCGATGCGTCGCACGCACCGATCACCCCCTGTACTGCTCCTGCATCTTCCGCAGCGCTTCCACCGACTCCTTCATGGATCTGCCCATATAGGTGAGCCTGACGGTGAGGGTGTAGAACATGTAGGACACGCCGATTGAGGTGGGAAGTCCGTTCGGGATCTCGTTGGAGTTCACGAAGGAGATCTGCAGCCCCCCCTGGATTTTGCTCGAGGGGAGCTGGGAGAGATCGATCCCCACGCCGATGGTGTCGACGAAGCGCCAGGGTATCATGAAGGGCCTGTAGCGCAGACCGGTGGCGAAGGCGATCCCCTCGGCCGAGGCCCTGAGGAGCGCCGGCGGCCGTAACAGGTAGAGAAGGGACCGCAGAAAGCAGGCGCCCCCCACGACGATGAAGAAGACCAGGAACCCGTAGTAGGCCCAGAGCCTGCCCGGGGCGACATCGAAGGGCCCGATGATCCGGTGGAGAAAGCCGATCTCGAGCCCGGCCCAGAGGAGAAAGGCGCCGGCGATGAAAAAGATGAAGAGGGTGATGCGGGAGAGTGGAATCTCGAATGTTTCGTTGGCCATAGAATACTTCCTGATTTTAAATGATAGAGACGATCCGGCACAGGGGCGCTGCTGCTCCGGCCGGAGGGAGCCACTCAGCCGGCCCCCTCCGGCACCAGGTTCCCGGCAACGGCCTCCCGGGTCCGGGCGATGAGGGAGTCCATTGAATCCCTGTGGTAATCTCCGGTCTCGATGGGCTCTCCCACCACCACCTGGATCCGACCGCTCCGGAAGGAGACCGCCCCCTTGGGGAGGATCCGCCTGCTGCCATTCACCGTCACCGGGAGGATCGGAAAGTGCTTTTCCAGGGCGATGACGAAGCCCCCCTTCTTGAAGTCCCGCAGCCCCCCGTCGGACGACCTGGTCCCCTCGGCGAAGACCAGCACGCTCACCCCCTTCGGGAGCCGCGCCACGCCCCGGGCAATGCTCTCCCTGGCCCGCTCGTTGTTCGACCGGTCCACGAAGATGTTCCTGGAGGCGTAGAGGGCGTAGCCGAAGATGGGCACCTTCAGCAGCTCCTGCTTGATCATCCAGCGGTACTGGATCCCCAGCGTGGTGACAAGGGCGATGATGTCGTAAAGCGACTGGTGGTTCGATATGACCACATAGGAGGTCCCCTCTTTGATATGCTCCCTGCCGGTGATGGAGACCCTGACGCCGGAGACCAGGAGCATCACCCTGGCCCAAATCTTCGATATGGTGAAGGGGAGGTTCCCGGTCCTGCTGCAGAAGGCGGCAGTGAAAATGGGCATAAAGAGGAGCAGCGTCATAACAATCGCCCAGAGGTAGATCCAGACCGCCTTTATGAAAGACCATATCGATTTCATGCCGCTGCTCCTTTCCGATGTGGGCTCCATCTCCCGACGGCGCCCCGAGGGAGAAGGTTGGCGTAGGAAATTTACGCACATTTCCCGTATCATATAAAAATTTTCCTGTCAAAGAATTTTTGGCATCCACGACACCGCGCGGCGCACCCTGGGACCGGACAATCTGCGGGATGGGAAAAAATAATCATTGCCATGTAATTTTTTTTTCAGTATATATACAAGTATGCCGCCGGTCCTGCACAGCACAGTTAACGCTACCGAAACCGGGAGAATGCCGTTTTGCACCTCCCCACGGGGATTCCGACCGCGTCTGCCGGGACGGTGTCCCCTCCGTGCAACGCGATTCCTCCCCTTCATCCTCCTGCCGATTCTCGCGGGGACCCTTTTTTCGGCCTGCGGGGGGGTGAGTCCGGCGGGTGCGCGGGAGCTGCGGTTCCTCTCCTGGAATCCCGACAGGCCCGAGGTGTGGAACGGCATCATCGAGGAGTACGAGCGGCGCAGCGGCACCAGGATCCACATGGAGCGGGCACCCAGTTCCAGCTCGGCCCTCCACGACCTGCTGGTCCAGAAACTGCGCAACGAAAGCCCGGATATTGACGTATTCTTCATGGACGTCATCTGGGTCCCGGAATTCGCCGCAGCCGGATGGGCGTCGCCGCTTGAGGACGTCTTCCCGCCGACGGAGAGGGAGAAGTTCCTCCCCGGCACCATCGCCGCCAACACCTACGGAAAGGTGGTTTACGGCATCCCCCTCTTCGTGGACGCCGGGATGCTCTACTACCGGAAGGACCTTCTGGAAGAATACGGTTTCAGCCCGCCGGAGACATGGCAGGAGATGGTCCACCAGGCCGACACCGTGGTGCGGGGCGAGGCGGCCCAGGGGAACCGCATCTACGGGTTCTCCGCCCAGTTCAAGCAGTACGAGGGACTCCTCTGTGTGATGCAGGAATTCATACTGAGCAACGGCGGCGCGATCATGGACCCGGAAACAGGGGCGCCCCGCTTCACCGATCCGGCCGCCCTGGAGGCGGTGCGCTACGTCCGCGATGAATGTATCGGCGGGGCGGCTCCCCGGGGGGCCCTCACCTACGAGGAGCCGGAATCCATGGCACTCTTCGTCCAGGGACGGGCGGTGTTCCACAGAAACTGGCCCTATGTGTGGAGCATCGCCGGAGACCGGACCGCCTCGAGAATTGCCGGCAGGGTGGGCATCGCCAGGCTCCCCCGCTTCCCCGGAGGCAGAAGCTGCTCCACCCTGGGGGGCTGGCAGTTGGGCATCAGCTCATTCTCGCGTCGCAGGGGGGAGGCGGCGCGGTTCATCCTCTACCTGACGGGAGACGAGGTGCAGCGTCGCTTCGCCGTGGAGACGGGACGTGCCCCCTCCCGCCGCGCCCTCTACGGCGACCGGTCGGTCCTGGCGGCGAACCCCCAGTTCCGTGACATGAAGGACGTCTTCCTGCGGGCGGTCCCCAGGCCCAGGACCCCGCTGTACCCGGCGGTGTCGAACGCGCTGCAGCGCTACCTCTCCCGGGTCCTGGCCTTTCCCGACACCGACATCGCCGCCGAGGCGGCCACGGCGCGGCGGCGCATTGAATGGATCCAGTCGCTGCTGCCGCAGGGGGAGGGCCATGCGGTCCCCTAGGAGAACAGGGGTCCTCGCCCCCATCACCAGGGAGTGGCTCTTCGCCCTGCTCCTCCTCTCCCCCTGCCTGCTCTTCACGTGCCTCTTCGCCCTCTACCCCATCGCCAGGTCGCTCCACCTGAGCATGCACCGGATGATTCTGAGCGTCCCCGGCTCTGGCACGGCATTCGTGGGACTCCAGAACTTCATCGATCTGGCGGCCGATCCGGAGGCGGCGGAGGCGCTGTGGCACACGATCATATTCGTGACGGTATCGACCTTCCTGGAGGTGCTCCTGGGACTGGGGATCGCCCTGGTGATCAACCGGCGGTTCCGCGGCAGGGGGATCGTCCGCGCCTCGGTGCTGGTCCCCTGGGCGATCCCCACCGCCGTTGCCTCCCAGCTTTGGCGCTTCATCTTCAGCGACCAGTACGGGCTCCTGAACCTGGCCATATTCGGCTCCGACATCGGCTCCTACCGGGCTTGGCTCGCCGAGCCATCCGCCGCCTTCACCGCGGTGATCGCGGCGGACGTGTGGAAGACCTCCTCCTTCGCCGCGCTCCTCATCCTGGCGGGACTGCAGATAATCCCGGACGAGCTCTACGAGGCGGCGGC
>JAFGJK010000107.1 GCA_016929135.1 Spirochaetota bacterium
AGGGTGCGGGTCTTGAACCGCGCCATCGATTCGGGGGAGGAGATGAGCTCCAGGTAGCGTTTGCGGAGCCGCTGCTCCGTGTCCACCAGGCCGTGGAACTTCTCCGGAAGGGGCCGCAGGGATTTCGACAGGATCGTCCACCGCGCCACCCGAAGGGTCTTCTCGCCGGTCTTGGTGGTGTAGATGGAGCCGGCAACTCCCACGTAATCACCCACGTCGATGTATTTCTTGAATCGCTCCTGTTCCTGGCCAATGTCGTTCACCTGCAGGGATATCTGCGCCCTGCCGGTGTGGTCCGAGATGTGGGCGAAGGTGAGCTTGCCGAAGTGCCGGCAGGAGACGATCCTGCCCGCCAGGGACACCCCCTCGACGCCGTCGGCCAGGCCGGCCACGTCGGAGATCCTGTGCGTCCGCTCGTAGCGCTCCGCGTAGGGTATAACCCCCTCCCTTCTGAGCTCCTCCAGCTTCTCCCTGCGCACCTGGAGTTCGTTTTTCTGTTCCTCTGCCATGGCCAGTTCCTCGCTCGTGGTATCCTAGGGACAAATATGCGACATGCCGGAATTGTCAATAGAAATATAGGAAAGAGAGTTCCGACCCTGGGCCGCTGTGGATAAATTTATCTTGCAAAACCGGCCGCGGCGGCTACCCTTGACCGTAACTGAGAGGGTGAATATCAATGAGTACTGCGGTGATAACGGGTATCGCACTGTTCCTGGCGGCGCTCCTGGGGGGGAGGGCGATCGCCGAGCGCAACCTGAAGATGCTGGGTCAGGAGGAGAGGGACAGGCTCGTGGACGTGCTCACCCGATACCGCAGGGTGCACCTGGTCCCCCTGGCGATCATCTTTGTCTGGTATCTCGCCGGCAGCAGGTTCATCGAGGGGAGCCGGTGGGCGGTGCAGTATTCGGTCTATGCCCTGCTCTGCGCCTACATTGTCGGCGTGAACCTATTCGTGTACCGCAAGCTCCGCGGCGAACGGCTCCCGGAGCGGTACCTCCGCGGCTACCTGGTCTCTCGTCTCGTCACCTTCGCGGGGCTCGTGGCGCTGGTCATCTCGCTCATTCTCGGCGAGGGGAGCCTCGCGATGTAGCGTCCCCCCCGTCAGTCGGTCATCGTGAATTCCACAAAGACTGAGGTCCCCCCCACGGTGTCGGCCGTCAGTGTCCCCTTCAGCTGCCTCGCCAGGGCCTTCACCAGGGTCAGGCCCAGGGACTGCTCCGGCGCGTCCTGCGCGAGCCCCTTCATCCCTACGCCGCTGTCGCTCACCCCGAGGGTGATTCTCCCCACCCCACCGCCGTGGAGTGATACGGTGACGATCTTGTCGCCGCGGAATGCCGGCGGGAAGGCGTGGCGCAGCGAATTCGACACGAGCTCGTTCACGATGAGGCCGCAGGGGAGGGCCTGCGATATGTTCATGCTCACCTCCTCCATCTCCAGACGTATCGTGGCGTCAGATTCTGGGGGGTAGAGGCCCGCAACGATCCTTTTCAGGTACCCGGTGATCTCGATGGAGTGCAGGTCCTGGGACTGGTACAGCGTTTCGTGGAGCTGCGCCATGGTGTGGATCCTTCTGCCGACGATCTCCAGCTCGTCGCGTACCGGGCCCTCCCCGCTTTTTACCGCCTGGAGGTTCATCATGCTGCTCACTAGTTGGAAGTTGTTCTTCACCCGGTGATGTATCTCCTTGAGGAGGGCCTCCTTTTCCCGGACCGATTCCTTCAGCGCCCGCTCGTCCCGCTTCCGCTCGGTGATGTCTCGGACGATGGCAAGGGCGAAGATCTGGTCATTCTGGGTGTAGGTGGATACCCGGACATCGACGTCAAACTCAGCGCCGTCCCTTTTCAGGACCCTCGCCTCGTACTCGCTCGGGACATGCCCGCCGCTTAAGCGCTGCGCGAGCAATTCGCGGATTATCTCCCGCTGCGTCGGCGGCATGAGAAAATCGTGAGAGCGCGATACCATCTCGGCGGCGCTGTCGTAGCCGAACATGCGCACGAAGGCCGGATTTGCCATGGTTATGATGCCCCTGTGGGATACGGCGATGCCGTCCATGGAGCTCTCAAAGATCTTCCGGAACCTGGATTCGCTCTCCTGCAGCGAGAGCTGCGCCGTCTTGATCTCCCTGATATCCCGCATGATCGTGGAGATGAACTCCACCGCCCCCGACTGGGAGCGGTGCACCATAACGGTTTGCGACACCGGTATCTCGGTGCCGTCGCTCCGGAGCAGTGCCGTCTCGCCGGTCCAGATGCCGTCACTCATGGCTGCGGGGATGCCGGTCCCTGTCACGATCTCCGCGGCCCATGCCGGGTGCGCCGACTCCAGGGTCTTGCCCGCCACCGGCTCTCCGTCGTCCCACCCCAGGAGTCGCCGCCCCGGCCGGTTGATGTATCTCACCCGCCGGTCCAGGGAGGCCGTGGCCACCAGGTCGGAGGTGGTCTCGATGATCCTGATGAGCTGCATTAGCTCCTCTTCCATTTGCATCCGGTCGGTAACATCGCGCGTGCTGAAGATTAAACCGGCGAGCGCACCGGTCCCGTCGTAGAGTATGCGGGTTTCCGATTCCAGCCAGATGTAGTCGCCGTCGTGCCGGCGAAACCGGAAACAGACCCTCACCGCCGTATGCCGCGATTCCACGGCGCGCTTGATCTCGTTCCTGGTCCGCTCAATGTCCTCGGGGTGTATGTAATCGGTGAACCGCGTGCCCTGCAGGTCTTCCGGTTCGTAGCCGGTCACCCGTTGTATCGAGGCGCTCAGATAGGTAAACCTGAACTCCCTGTCCAGCTGTCCGATGATGTCCAGCATGTTCTCCGCGAGGAAGGCGAGCTGCCTTTCGCGACGCTCCAGCTCCTCCTGGTAGTCCCGGCGGGCCGTGACGTCCCTGGCGGCCGCGTAGATGAGGTCCCCTGAGGGTATCGAGCGCCACTCGATCCAGAGGTAGTCGCCGTCGCGCCGCCGGTAGCGGTTTTCGAAGTCCAGCACCCTGTTCTGCGCGGATAGCTCCGAGAGCGCCGTCACCGTGGATTCCAGGTCATCGGGGTGGACGAAGTCGAGGAACCTCCGTCCCTCCAGTTCCTCCAGGGGATAGCCCAGGGTTTTCTCCCACTGGCGGTTCAGCCGCCTGAAATTGCCGGCGGTGTCGGCGATGCAGAGCAGGTCCAGGGCAAGGTCGAAGAACCTGTTCAGCTCCTCGGTCTTCTGCACCAGGGCCTGTTCCGCCCTGAGAACCGCCAGCACGCTGCCGGTCTGGGCGGCGATCGTCTCTATGGCGTTCTTCGTAAAGGAAGGAAACTCGTTGACCCTGTGGGATGCCAGGTTCAGCACGGCAATCACCTTCCCCTCGTGGCTGACAGGGATGACTGAGAGGGTCCTGATCCCCTCCCGTATGCGGAAACTGTCTTTCCCCGCCTGGATCTCTCTGTGCGTGACATGCATCGGTATTCCCCGGGAGACCTGCATCACCTGCGGCGTTTCAGGGCCGTAATGGGTACAGTGCGCAACGAAGTCCTCCGAGAGGCCACGATGGACGATGAGATTTATCTCTCCCGATACCTCCTCCATCGTGTAGATACCGCCGCTGTCAACGTACTCGATCCCCATCGCCGTGTCCAGCACGAGGTTCATCGCCTCCTCGAGGTTCCTGCACGTCCCCAGCCCGATGGCCAGGTCACGCTGGAGCACCAGCAGGTGCTCCCCCATCTTCCGCCCGGTGATGTCCGTGAGAATCCCCCGGAGCCCCTCGAATCGTCCCTCCACCATGAGGGGCCTGCTGGAGGTCCTGACCCATGCGATCTGGCCCGATTTTGAAAGCACCCGGTATTCCGAGGGCTCGGTGTCCCCGGCCCTGATGGCATCGAAGTGCCGCCTGATCCTCTCCGAATCGTCAGGGTGGACGAACTCGATGAAGTGCCTGCCGACGATCTCGTCCGGGGCGTACCCGGTGAGGGTCTTGACCGGCGGGCTCATGTAGGTGATCAGTCCCTCCTCGTCCGTGGCGTAGATCACGTCGTTGATCCCCTCCACGAGGCTCTGGTACCGCTCCCGGCCCTCCTTCAGCCGCTTCTCCATGCGGTGCTTGTACAGGGCGGTGTCGATGTTGGAGTAGAGGTCCCGCTCGTTGATGGGCTTGTTCAGGTACCCGAAGGGTTCGGATCTGCGGGCCCGCTCCACAGTGGCGGTGTCGGCGTTGGCGGTGAGATAGATCACCGGGATGTCGTGGCGCCGGCGTATCTCCGTGGCCGCATCGATGCCGTCGATGCCGCCGCGGAACAGGATGTCCATGAGGATGAGGTCGGGTATCAGACGGCCGGCCTTCTCCACGGCCTCTTCCCCGTTGCCGGCGATGCCGGCCACGTCGAAGCCGAGCCTCGTGAGAGTCCTCTCCAGGTCCAGGGCGATGATCAGCTCGTCCTCGGCGATCAGGATCCTTGCAGCCCCCATTCAGCCGTCTCCTGGATTCCCTGGTTTATCTCTGCATGATGGAAGAGTGATGACGGGCCGTATCGAGGCGTTACGATGGTTTCTGGTCATATTTCGGACCGGTGTATCAATAGTATTGGTGTATTAATAATATTATTGCGCCGTCCTTTTCCTCTTATTTTTTCGATTTTTTTTCAGAAACGTCAAGCAACTTAATTTTTTTTACACTTTCCTCCGCGTCCCCTGTATACTACATGATCCCAGGTGAATATCGCCGCAGTCCTGCGGGGTGCGGCACCGGGCCCGATGCAAGGCCGGTATCAATGTATCCACGGAGCGTGAACACATGAAACGACGCGTATCGTTGCTCACCGGTCTGCTGCTCTGCGGCGTTATGGCCTGGGCCGACGAGATCCATCTGCTCGACGGGACGGTGCTTCGGGGCCGCGTGGTGAGGGTCACCGACGCGGGGGTTAAATACACGGAACAGGATGGCGGTGCCGAGAAGACCGTGCCGTCACGGGATGTTAAGGGTATCCGCTATGAAGACGGCGAGGAGTTTTCCCCGAAAGGTGCCGAGGCCATGGACCGGCTCACCCTGAAGGACGGGCACGAGATTGAAGGGAAGGTCGTCAGAGTCGCCGACACCTATGTCATATTCCGAAAGAGAGGGGACGAGGCCGACCAGATTCTCAGCCGCGATCTGGTGGGTCGGATATCCTATGGCGACGGACAGGTCGTCGAGGCAGAAGATTCCGGTGCCGATGCGAAAACAGGGAAAGAGGGGGACGGCGCACCGCGTGAGCCCGTACGGGAAGAGAAACGGGATTCGCAGAGGGAAAGTAAAAACGGGGATGCCGATGCCGCCACCGGGAGCGGGGATTATCGCGCCAGGATGAAAAGGTTCTCGGCCCGGGTAACGGTGTCGTACATGTCCTGGAAGCCGCCCTGGAGGGAGATTGGCGATGGGTTGTACGCGTCTGGCACCTATGACTATTCATCCGCATTCATGTACGGCATCGAGCTGAGCGCCCGGATATGGAGGCGGCTGTGGATTTCCGGCCAGTTCCAGTACGGTAAGTTCGACGGCGAGGGGAATGTGAACGTTTTTGGAGGTCTCTTTAGGGAGCGCGTGAATTGCAGAAACGATCTGATAAATGCGAATTTCCTGATCAGGATGGACATCAACCGGTATGCTGATTTCAATTTTGGAGTCAACTATTACAGGTTCTACGAGCGGGGATCGGAAATTCTTTATTCAAGCTACAGCGCCATTGTGTATCCGGTGTACCACAGTAATTTTAATAGCTTCGGACCCCGGATCGGGTTCGGGCTGGAACTCCCCCTATTCTGGAGGCTCCAGCTGCAGGGAGACCTGGGCGCCGGGGCGCTCTTCGGTAAATACCTGCATTCATTTACAGAAACGGTGTCCTGGTGCATCGACGCCACGGCCGGAATCGGCATGCAATTCCCTGATCTGCACCTGGCCGTTGCCCTCCAGTACGGCATACAGTACCAGTATTTCTCGCGGCACGATAACCCGGATATCGGGGATGGTGCCGATGAATACCTGCACGGCGTGACCCTGTCGGTGGCATTTGTGTATTGACGGCTTGGACCCGGCGGGTATACTGCCCTGTATCCTGCGCTGATGAGGGTGTCGAGATGAGGCGATGCGTTGCGCCGCTGCTGGCGCTTACGATGACGAGCATGATCGCTCTGGCCGACGAGATCCATCTCTCCGGCGGCACGGTGATCCGCTGCCGCGTGGAGCGGGTCACCAACAGCGGTATCTTTTACCGGGACATCCGGCCGGCCGGAAAGGGCGCCGGCCCGGGGCCCGGCGGTGAGGAGCGGGAGACCCTCCGCAGCATCAGCCGCGAGCTGGCGGAGATGATCGTGTACGACAGCGGCGAGACCCTCACCCTGCGGGAACCCGCAGGACCCGACAGGATCTTCCTCTACGACGGCCGCGTGCTGCAGGGGAAGGTGGTGCACATGGCGGACCGCTACCTGGTCTACCGTGCCCCGGGGGAAAAGGTCGACCTGGTGATCAACGGGAGCGTGGTGAGGAAGGTGCTCTTCTCGGACGATACCGAACAGATTGTAGACGGGGCTCGGGACCGTGATTCCGGGGGAAAGAACCAGGCCGAACCGGGGGAGAGGAGGGGCATGGTCTGGCCCGTGAGCACCACACCGTATAGGATATCCATTGAACTCATGACCGGTCGCAAGTGGCTGGATCCGGTCTGGAAGGTCAGGCGTTCCGCTTTGCCGTCCGCCACCCCCTTTTTTTCCTATGTCGAGTCGATTAGACACTACCGGATCGAGAGTGCCCAGGAGGTCGGCCTCGGGTTTCGCGTGAGGCTCTGCGGCAGTCTGTGGCTGGAGGGGGATTTCTCCCATGCCCTCTTTCGCACCGGCTTCACGGATGCCGCGTACAACCCGATGGGCCAGTATGTCGCGGAGGGGACATACCGGGAACTGCTGGGGTCCCTTGTGCTGGCCTACTATTTCTGCAGCCGCTTCGGCCTCTTCGCCGGTGCGCGGTATTTCGGGTATTACCAGACAGCCGAGGGGACGTGGGTTTCCGGCAGCAACGTATTTCCTTTGAAGGAAGGGAGTTTTTTCCACAGCGGCGGAGCGTTGACCGGGTTCGAGTACAATCAGCCGCTCTTCCGCTATCTGGGCATCCACTGCAGAGCCCTGGGCGGCATTCTCTTCGGTAAGGAATCGCTTGAGGAAGACACCTTCATCAGACCGATTTTTCTGGCTGACGTGGACTATTCCACAGCCCTCTTCGCCGACATCCTCGTCGGTCCGCAGGTGCCGGTTCCGCCGCTGCATACCACGGTGACCTTCGGGTTTACGTACCGCTACCTGTACTACACCAGATACAATAGGTACCGCTACTCTTCAGACAGAGATGAGCACAACTATGGTGTCCGGTGTTCCCTTCGCTACACCTACTGATGCCGCCGCTCCCGCCGCAATAAATAGTCTTGACTTTTTCCGAAATTGCCGCTATCCATGACGATGATCCGAGAAACCGGGGCGATCAGACCGACATGAGAATGAAACTGAGCCAGGGGTGCATCACCTTTTTCGGCCTTCGCGATTTCAACGAGTTCATCAGGGAGCTGAACCTCATGGGGAGGCTGGAGCTCCTGAGACCCATCGTGGACAACGCGGGGAAGATTCTCTTCGCCGAGGACCAGCCGGTCAAGCAGGGCGCCCTGGACAAACTCATCGAGCTGGAGGGGCAGTACCAGCAGCAGTTCGCCGCGAAGATCACCGACGAGGTGATCCGGGAGATCGCCCAGCTGGTCGCCAAGAGGGCAGTCCGAAGCCTGGAATTCCCCGACGGCGTCGTGGTGCGCCAGCTCTTCGAGGGGACGAGGCACAACTACCGCTCCTACATCCTCAACGCCTTCGGGAGCAAGAAGCTCATCATGGTGCTCTATAAGATGTCCCACGAGAAGCCGGATCTCTTCGATTACCTGGCCGGCTTCGGCCTTCTCTGCCTGGGGATCGTGCTCCCGCTGTCCACCCACGTCCGCATGATCCACCGCTATTCCTTCCTGGCCGGAATCTGCGCCGATATCGGGCTCATGGACACCGATTACTGGAAGGCCCCACTGGAGAAGTACTCGATGCAGGTGAAGGCGGCCGAGCGGAGTGCCCGCTACGTCGAGGGGATGAGCCTCCCCGCGGTGGTCCCCGCCGCCATAAGAAAGCACGTCCTCAATCCCCTGGATCCGCCCCCCGTGGAGGAGGAGGACCTGGACTCGCTCCCCGGCGACCTCATCGACGAGGAGCGCGAGGTCGGAGGGGACGACCTGCTGCCGCTGCAGAAATCGGGGGGGGACGCCAACCTCTCCGACGCGGAACTCTCGGAGGTCCTGAAGGAGGTGCTGAAGATCGCCCGGTTCTACTACCACGTTCGTCACCGCTGCAGGGAGAAGGAGAACTATCTGAAGGAGCTCATCGAGAAGATGGCCTACAACGCCGCCAGGGGCTTTTTCAGCAGGAAGCTCGTGGAGCCGATCATCCGGCGCTTCAGGGACTACGAGCGCTCGGCGCGGTTCATGATGCACATCGCCGAGATCGAGCGGCGGTGCCTGCGGCCCCCCTCCGCCTGGGCCTATCCCAAGCCGAAGGCGACCCAGATCCTCTGCCGCAACAGGGAGTTCGACTGCCCCAATATCCTCACCGGGAGGGACATCCACGTGATGTCGGACAGCGAGGCCTTCGGCTGGGTGGGGCTGAACATGGAGGCCGGGAAGTACCCGAAATGCACGCTGGAGGCGGAGCTGATGAAGCTGTCAAAGGAGATACTGAAATGAGATATTCCGTCGAAACAGACCGGCCCGTGCGCAGGGGTGCCGCCACTCCCCGTTTCACGCCGCGGCACCTGGCGCTGCTGGCGGCGTGCCTTCTGGCGGTCTTCCGGGCGGGGCCGCTCTTCGCCTCGGCGGTCTCCATGGGGCGGGTGGAGAGCGTCTCCAGCGATTACGCCCTGGACTCGGTGAGAAACCCGGCGCTCCTCACCGGGCGGTCCGTCGGGGTCTCCTTCTCCCTCATCGCCATATACCGCCCCATGTTCCTGGACACCGATAACTCGGTGTTGCGCACCGCCTCCAGCATTATCGCCTATCCCATCAACAGCAGCAACAGCAGCTACACGGCGGCCCAGCTCTTCGCGGGATTCCTCTGGAACAGCGGCGAGAGCGCCTTCGGCGTGGGGGTCGGCAGCACCGGCAAGGGGCAGTACATGGAGTCCAGGGACGATCTGACGGTGGGCCAGTACCTCAGCACCACCCATACCACGAGCGTAAACCCGGCCCTCTACCTCTCCTATTCCCTGAGGCTCTCCGGCAGGGACAGCGTGGGCATACAGGCCATGAGTGCCTACAGCAACACGGTGGACCGGCAGCGTGAGTTCAACTCCTCGGTTCCGCAGGTCACCAGATCGGAGACGAGCGCCTCGGCCCTCGTCACCGCCGTCACGGCGGGGTTCCGGCATCGCATGGACCGCGCCGAGATCGGCGTCATGCTCCGCTCGGGGCAGCTGGCGGCGGAGTGGATCACCGCAAGCGCCGAGTATTTCGCTGCGTCGTCCACCAGGGACGACTACAGCCATCCCGCCCGGCTCATGTACATCCAGGGTCCGGGCCTGGTGGCCGGCGTCAACGCCGTGATCACGGACAGCCTGGGGGCCTGTATGGAGATGGAGATCACCGCCCCGGTCGTTTTCAGGAGAAAAATGCCGGCCTTTATCGGCACCGTGGGCTTCTATTTCGATGAGTTCCATCGGTACCGGAGGGATACCGCGGTAACCCTCAGGGGGGGGCTGGAGTTTTCCCCCAACAGCTGGACCAACCTGAATCTCGGGGGCGGCGTCGCGTACGGGAACGGAAAATCAAAGGGCGAGGTGTTCGACAGCAGGAGGATCGAACAGGGTATTTTCACCTGCTACGCGACCCTGGGCATGGATTACCGGTTCACCGAGAGGATGGCCGTCATAGTCGGCGTTTCCTACATCATGACCAGGACGAGCATCGAGATGATGATATACGATTCCACCCCCTTCAAGTTTGATATCGACACCAAGACCAACGCCATCGATGTCTACCTGGGGGTCTCCCTGGGGTTGTAGTTGTAGACGAAGGGAACGGGGACTGGGCCAATGAGAAAGAGATTTGCCGTCATACTCGCCATCGTCCTCTCCTGCGTGGGGGTGATGGCGGAGGCCCATCATCATTTCCATGAAGCGCCGGCCGGCGCCGGCCGCGATACCGGCAGCCGCTTCATCGCCGCCGACGGTTCCGCCCGGGACGATGGCGAGGATTCGTCCCACGGGATATGCCCGGTCTGTTTCTTCATCGCCTTTTCGCACGGCCTTCCGGCCGCTGAGGACGCCCCGCTGGTTTTTTCCCTCCCGCAGAACCGGCCGCTGCCGGCGCGTGAAATCTCCCCTGAATCGCCGCAGCTCGCGGCAGTAGCCACAAGGGCTCCCCCGGCCGCCTGAAGGACGGCGCCACACCTGGTGCAGGATCGGGCCCGGCCGTAGCCGGCGCCGGCGTCGTCCTGCCCTCATGTAACAAACATCCCATTACTGGAGGCATCCATCAATGCGTCTACATATATGCTGTATCGCCATTGGCCTTATTCTTGCGGTCCCCGTCGCCGTGACGGCACAGGAGGGGGCTGAGAGGCGGACGGGGGAGCAGTCCCAGGGCTCTCCACATTCACAGGAATCATCAATCGGAGAGGATGAACAAGAGGGTTCCCCCTACGAGAATACTACTGGGGAGAATCGGAAGAAAAATGCCGCCGCCGATGATGCAAATGTCATGAATGAGATCGTCGTGACGGCAAAGGGCTGCGAGTCCAGGGTCTTCAACACCTCCCTGCCCATCAATATCATCGGCCCGAAGGATATTGAGAGGATCCAGCCGGTATCGACCGCCGATCTTTTCAAAAACCACCCGGGTATCGACATCTCGCAAACCGGCATGGGCACCGAGCGGCCGATGATACGGGGGCTCTACGACTCCCAGGTGCTCATCCTGGTGGACGGCATCAAGCTCTCGGAGCAGAGGGCCGGTGGAGACCACGCGCTTTCAATCGATCCCTCCCAGATCGAGAGGGTTGAGGTGGTACGAGGCCCTGTTTCGGTGCTGTACGGATCCGGCGCCATCGGTGGCGTCATCAACTTCATCACGAAAAAACAGCGGAACAGGATCAACGATGAATTGCGGTTCAACGGTTCCATCGTCAATGGCTATGACAGCGCTACCTGCGCGAAGCTGGCAGGGATCTCCATGGAGGGGGGCTATGGGGGATTCAACTACTATCTCGGTGGCACATACAAAGAGACGGGCGATGTCACCACCCCGCGGGGCAAGCTGGATAACAGCTCGGTGGATGACTACAACTACAGCGGCGGTTTTAGCTATAACTGGGGAAAGACGACGCTGAGTCTTTCCGGATTCGGGAGCTACGCCAACATTGAGGTCCCCACCTTCAACAACGATTTCCTGGAGGCACGCTTCCGGGGGGAGCAGCACTACGCGGCATTCCTCAATTTTGAACGGAGGGAGATGAGCGACCGGTGGACCAGTTTCAAAATTGACGGTGCCTTCCAGCGGCATCACCGCAGAATGAGGATACTGAACCCATCCTGTCAGCCCATCAGGGTCGATGTTGATTTCGATACCTACAATGTGAACGTGCAGTCGTCGTTTCGCCTCGGTGGATCCCAGGCAATAACCGGGGGTATCCAAAGCTTTCTGGAAAAGGAGGAATCCGATCGGCTCCATCCGAGTTCCTGTATCAACGGTGTCGGAGTGATCCCTCCTTCCACGCGCCTGGGTCTCGCCCTGTTCGCCCAGGATGAAATCACTGTGGGCAGCCGATTCATCGTTACCGTGGGGGTGCGCTACGACTGGTTCCGGTCCGAAAACAGGGGGGAGCTGGGGCACCCGATTCCCGCGACGGTGAAGTATGACGGGAACGTTAATGGAAACATCGGCGCCCTTTTCGCGCTTATAAAGGATCATCTGAACATAACCGCAAACATCGGGCGGGCCTTTCGAGCGCCGACGCTGCATGAGAGGTTTTTTTACGGTCCCCATCAGGTGACCGCGGATTATGGCAATCCCAATCTGGACCCAGAAACCAGCTGGAATTTTGACGCCGGCGTGAAGGTGAACACAAAATTGCTCTGGTTCACGGCAAACGCCTTTTATAACAGGATTGACGATTACATTGAAAGGCAGTTGATCGGCGGCTCGAGTTTCGGCCTTCCCAATGCAAAATTCGCCAATGTCAGCGAGGCCAGTTTGTATGGCGGCGAGGCTGAAGCAGAGATCAGGATTGCCTTCGGTTTTACCCTGTTCGGGAATTTAACATATGTGAGGGGCAGGAACACCGCCGATCACCGGGACCTGTCGTCCATTCCCCCGTTGAAAGGCACCTATGGCCTGCGGTATGAGACGGAGATTTCTGAATGCGATGTGTGGGCCGAATTCTCTGCGCTTTCTGCCGCACGACAGATCTATCCCGGAACGTATGAGAGTGAAACGCCGGGATACACGGCGATGGATATTCGCGCAGGTTTCAGGCTCAATGATAAATTGAGCGTTACGGTATACTGTAAGAATATCGCCGACAGGGCGTATCACGATCACCTGTCGCGGATTACCACAACCAACGCTCCGGAGGTGAACGGTTTGGAGCAGGCGGGCAGAAGTTACGGCGGCAGTGCCCAGATTTTCTTTTAACGGACAGGAGGCCGGCTCCCCGTGATAATGGATTTCGTCTGTTATCCTGATTCGCCGGGGCGTCCCCTGCGCCCACGGCGGAGGGGACGCCCCGGGGCGCGGCTTTTTCGTTGACAGGAATTACCATCGGTGGATAATACTCCGCGGCCGGGACGAACAGTGATGTCTGGCCGCGGTAGCAATCCTCCCGCAGTAAAAAAGAGGCCGGCTGTTGAGTGGATAGCCGGCCAAGAGGAGTGAGTCTTGCTGCGGGAGGGTTTCTCCCGATTGTATCTCGTGTATCTCCTACACGAATGGATGAGTGCGCTGGTGTGTCGTCCTCCCTGCGTATCCTTCTATTCGATGACCTCTTTCAGCTTCATGAACAGCTCCTCGGCGTAACCCTCATTGGAGCTCGCCATGGCGACCTCGACGAGCCGGTCGAGGAACCTGATGATCTCCTCAGGGATCTCCGGCACCGTGAGCCACCGGTTCCTGGGGCTCAGCGTCTTGAAGATGTTGTTGATGAGTGTTCTCATCACATCCTCGTCGTTCTTGTTCCCGTACAGCTCGTTGAACAGCGGGGAATCGCCGAAGATCTCCCTGTCCAGGTTGAAGTGCAGCACCGAAAACACCATGAACATGGTCAGCAACTGCGGGTCCTCGGTGCTGAATTCCTCCTTCACGATCCCCTCGCGCATGATATCCGCCACGAGGTTCACCAGCGGGATAACGAACTGCCGGATACCCTGCACGTGGAGCCTGTTCCCCTCGACGATCTCCCAGTAGAGGAGACGGTACCGGTCCCTGTCGTTGTCGCGAAGGATCAGGCTCACTATGAAATACAGCAGGATGTAGAGCTTCTGCGGCGGGTCGAGCTGCCATTTGTCCGTGTAGATCGCGATCTCCTTTCGCTCTCCCAGGCCGAAGGCCCTCATCATCACCTGCCGGTACAGGGATTCCTTGTTGCTGAAGTAATAATGAATCAGCGCCTTGTTGACACCCGCGTCTCCGGCTATCTCGCCCATGCGGGCACCGTGAAATCCCTTCTTCGCGAACTCCTTCTTTGCCGAAATGAGTATCCGTTCCCGTGCCCTGTCGTTCTCCTGGTTTTTCGCCTTCACATTAACTGTTCGTTTAAGGTTGTTAAACAGATTGTCAAAAGATTTAACCATATGGTTAAATACGATCGGGGAGCTGTCAATTGTTTTTTTTCAGGGGGGCTTTTTTTGACGGCCGGGGGGCCGAACAAATCGTGCGGTATGTCCTGTTTCAGGGGCTGCTGAATCCCCTCCTGGGTCTCTCAGGGGAGCTTTTCGCCGGCGAGCTTCACGATGGTATCGATGTCGTCGATCTCCAGCTTCTGCTTTATCCTGGCCATGAACTTGTCGAGCGTCCCGGGGAACACGTCCATGAGCTTGCAGATCTCGCGCTTCTGTGCCGGCCACTGGTATCCCCGGGAGAGATAGGAGAGGAGCTCCTTTTCCCGGTCAGAAAGGCGGTTCATGAAGATGCCGATGAGCTCCTCGGCCAGGCGGTTCCGCTCCATCTGGGCCCTCTTCATCTCAGTGACGTCCGTGACCACCGCAAGGGTACCCAGGAAGTCGCCGTCCCTGCCGTGGATGCCGCTGGGGGACAGCTGCAGGTCGGCCCTCCCGCCGGACTTCCGGTCCACGGTGAGATCGAAGGTCCGCTTTTCACGCTTCGGCTTCCGCGAGTGCGCCAGAAGACGCTTCATCACCCTGCGGTTCTCGGCGTCCAGGAGCGAGCTCACCGGTACACCCAGCAGTTCCTCGGAGGTGTAGCCGAGGATCCCCGTGGCGCTCCTGTTCAGGTAGGTGAAGAGCTCGTTCTTGTCTATGATGATCATACCCTCGTTCATCGCCTCGATGATGAGCATGTAGCGCTCCCCGCTCCGGATGATCTCCCGCTCTGCCTTTTTCTTTTTCGTGACGTCGCGAATCACCGCGATGTAGGTCTCTGATTCCAGCATGCTGTCATCCATGAGCGACACGCGTATCTCGCCGGTGAAGGGTCTCCCCTCGGCGTTCACCATCTCGAATTCCCTGGTGCCGAAGGACCCGCGCCCCGTGGCCTGCTCCGCCAGAATCCTGAAATCCTCGATGTCGGCGCCGGGGATGAAATCCATGCAGTTGCAGCCGATAAGGTCGCTCCTCGATTCGCCCAGCAGCTTCGAGGCCCATTCGTTCGATTTGATTATATCCCCCTCGCCGTCCAGCACCAGGACGGCGTCGGGAGAGGTCTTCAGGAGGGTGCGGTACACCGCCTCCCCCTTCATGAGGGCGATCTCGTGGCGCTTCTGCCGTGTGATGTCCCTGCTGGTTCCCACCAGGCAGCCCTCCCTGGTGTCCGTTCCCGGCAGGTGGAGGCAGGTGACATCGGCGTAGACCGGCGAGAGGGGGTGCTCGGCGGTGATCTCTTCATGGAATGGGGACTCCAGGTCCTCGGGGATTGGTCTGGAGGAGAGCTCCCGGCAGAGGCGGAGGGTCTCCCCTGCGATCATCCTGCGGGGCGAGCTGTCCCCGGCCGTTTCGTCCGGTATCCGCCGCATCGTGCCGGAACCGTCGATATCGCAGAGAAATTCATTGCTCGCCAGATCATAGGACCACACCAGGTCATTCTCGTGCCTGTTCAGCAGCCTCACGATGGCGTCCCTGTCGTTCAGGATCGTTTTTGCCTTCATCGCGTTCACAGGTAGAAATGGAGACGTGGAATATATAGCAGGAGAGGCCTGATATGTCAAGAATTATGGTTTTCCACCGGGGGGAATCGCGACCGGTGATTACAGCTTCACATTGAGCTGGAGATTGAGGCCGGGGAAGGAAAATTTCCTCTTCCCGCTGTGCTCCTCCTCCATGGACCGCTGCGTGGTGATCTTGCAGAACACGTCGACGCCGTTATCCTTCAGCGTCTTCTGGTTCGAGGGACTGCTGCAGAAGAGGGAGAGGGATATTTTGCGCATCTCCGCGTCCTTTTTGTATTCGATCAGCTTTTTCGCTGCCGTGGCTTCGATGTGCTCCAGCTCGTTCATGTCCAGGGCAAGGTTCTTGGTCCCCCGGGCGAACTGGTCGAAGAGCACCTCCTCCAGAATCCTCAGATTTCCGGAGAGGAGCTCTCCCCTCATGTGAATGATGGTGAAGGAACGTTTATTCTCCAGTACGATGCCGAGTACCATATCTCCCCCCTGTAACAGTATCTTACTCTTACACGCTGGTAGGGCTGATCAAAGGGTGATGCTTATATGTATACGGAAAACAGGCAGGATAATTTAATGGTGATTATAGTATTAATGTCAATTACTGAAATTAAAAAATGTCCTGACAAATATTGTCATGAATATC
>JAFGJK010000108.1 GCA_016929135.1 Spirochaetota bacterium
CCCTGGAGCGTGGCGGTGGCGAACCCCTTCAGCTATACGGGGTACCTGGCCGATGCCTTCGAGGTGACCTGGCCTGACCCGGCGGTGACCTCCATGACCCCCAATTCGGGGTCAGAGCCCAATACCGTGTTTGTCACGAACCTGGCGGGGACTCATTTTATGCCTGACGCTGCGGTACAGCTCCGCCAGGGGGCCTATACCATCGACGCCACCGGGGAGTACACCGTGGACCCCTTCCAGATCACCTGCAAGATCCCCCTCTCCGGGGCCGCCTACGGCCTCTGGGACGTGGTGGTGACCAACCCCGTGGGAGGGCCGGGGGTATTATCGAACGCCTTCACCGTGGGCTGGGACGCGCCGTCCCTGTCCGGGATATCCCCGGCGTCGCTAAACGACCCGGGGACCTATACCGTGACCCTCACGGGGAACAACTTCAAGAGCGGCGCCTCGGTGCGCTTCACCCGGCCCTCCTGTTCCGACATCACCGCCACGGTCACCGGCGTGAGCCTCACCACCATCACCTGCAGCGTCCCCCTCTCCGGGGCGATGTACGGCACCTGGACCGCCGAGATGCAGAATGCCGACGGCAACAGCACGTCCCTGGCGAACTGCCTGACGGTGAACTGGCAGTATCCCACGGTGAGCTCCATCACGCCGAACTCCGGCAACGAGCCCTACACGGTGCACATCACGAACCTGGCCGGGACCCACTTCATGCCCGGGGCCGACGTGCGGCTCACCAGGTCCGGGTACCCGGACATCATCGGAACGGTCAGTTCCGTGACCCCAACGGCCATCGACTGCTACTTCAGCCTTGCCGGCGCCGCGCGGGGCGTCTGGAACGTCTACGTGAACAACGGCACCGGGTCTCCCGGGGACTATACCCTGTCGAATGCCTTCACCGTGGGCTGGGACGCCCCCACCCTGACCTCCATCACCCCGGGCACGGGCCTTGAGGGAACGACCCCGGTGATCATTTCGAACCTGGCGGGGACCGGCCTGCGGTCCGGGGCGACGGTGCGTCTGGCGCGTTCCGGGTACTCGGACATCACCGCCACCAGCGTCTCCGTGTCGGGCGGAATCCAGATCTCCTGTCGGTTCAATCTCTCCGGGGCCATGTTCGGGGCCTGGGACGTGGTGGTGCAGAACACCGACGGCCAGTCGGCCTCGCTGGGGAGCGGTTTCACCGTGACCTGGCCGGCGCCGACGGTGACATCCATCACGCCGTACAGTGGGGCAAGGGATAGCGTGGTGACGGTCACGAACCTGGCGGGGACCAATTTCAAGAACGGGGCTGGCGTGCGGCTGGTGCGGTCCGGGTACACGGACATCATCGCCACCAACGTCACCGTGGCGAGCACCACCAAGATCACCTGCCAGTTCGACCTTGCCGGCGCAGCGTCGGGAGCCTGGGACGTGGTGGTGAGCAACGCCGACGGGGGCCTGGCGACCAGGACCGGGGCCTTCATCGTGACCGTGGGGGTGACCTACAGCGGCAACGGGAACACCGCGGGGACCGCGCCGACGGATTCCACGGCCTACACCGCCGGCAATACCGTCACGGTGAAGGGCAATCCCGGGGGCCTCGAGAAAGACGCTTCGTTCAAGGAATGGAACACCAGCGCCGACGGCTCCGGCACCAGGTATACCATGAATGAGACCTTCGCCATGGGATCGACCCACGTCGTGCTCTACGCTATCTATCACTCCGGCTATTACCAGGTCGGCGACGTGGGACCGGCGGGGGGATGGATCTTCTACGTCGCGAGCGATTATTCCAACGGATGGCGGTACATGGAAGTGGCGCCTGAAGACCTCGGGCCCGCACCGTGGGGATGTCAAGGGGAGGCTGTCAGTGGCGCAATGGGTTCCGGGCTCGGGAGCGGTTACCAGAACACTCTCGATATCATCAACAATTGCGCCGATCTGGGGACCTGCGCCAGGCTGTGCGGCGCCTACACGCATGGCGGCTACGGCGACTGGTTCATGCCGTCCAGAACGGAATGGATAACCGTGTACAACAATCTCATTTCAGTGCCTGCGGTGGGACTGCAAGCTTCAGAGGGTTATTGGACCTCCATGAGATTTATGGATGCATATGCATATTTTTATACCGGAACGTACCAGCAGTACGGAGGAAGAGATTCTGCCATGCTGTTCCGTCCCGCCCGGCGTTTTTAGTGTAAGAAAGGTGCTCTGACCTCCGGAGGGGGTCGGAGCATGGCTTGGGATATGAAGGGGCTCTGACTCCCGGGTGGGGCACGTTGACAAAAAGTAAGACGAAATAAAGATCAAGGATTAGTTTTTTGCAGAGAATCCGCCCCGGGGCGGGTTTCTTTATTGAGGGGGGCTCTGACCCTTTGTATGGCGGAAGAATGATGGCAGCGCATGTGATGGCGGATACAGGGGTCAGAGCCCTCATGGAGCGCTGCTGCCGGGATCGGATACGTTCACCTTACAGCGGCTCTTCGCCGCAGTGAGGCGCCGCACCTGGCGCAGAACCCGGGGCCCTTCATGTCGGTGTCGGCGATCGAGTTCGAGAAGTGCATGATGCACCGGTGGTCAGTGCAGTGGTCCAGCTGGTAGGTGTGGCCTAGCTCGTGCACTGATTCCTTCAGGGCGCGCAAAAGGAAAAGGGGGTGGTCTTCCGGTATGCCGTAGAATTCCGGGCGGAGCCTCGGCAGGGCGATGACCGCTGCCCTGCCGAAAAGGGACGCCTCGCCGAAGACGAAGTTGAGGCCCGGGGCGAAGAGGTCCCGGTCCACGATCCCCAAAATCCGGGAATCTGCCCGGGGCCTGTGCCCCTGCAAATATTCCAGGAGCGGTGTCGAGCGGTACCTGCCGCGCGCATCGGGGGTCAGCACACCGGGAAAGGGGAGGGGCGCGGCGACCGATACGGGACCGGGTATGTACTTTGGGAGGGCCGCGGCGATGTGCGCCGGCACCTCTCCGTCCACGCAGCCCAGGGGGATGACCGCGATCACTTGCGCCCCCGCGGGCACTGTATCGTGCAGCGGCTGTTCATCGGCAGTTCGTTCCGCGCAACGCGCATACGCAGCGGATGTTGCAGAGCGTACATTTCTTCAATCAGCGCCGTCATACTCACCGCCCCCCTCGTTGAAGCGGTACCAGAAGCCGGAGCGCAGGGTGAGGGTGGACCTCTCCCATCGGATTGTCCCCTCTGCCGAGAGACGCTGGATCATGCGAGAGAAGGTCTCCGGCATGGTACCGATGGCCGAGGCGATGTCCTTTTTCGGCAGGGGAATCTCGTAGCAGTCCCTCCTGCCGTAGGTGTTCAGGAGAAACATGAAGAACCGGCCCTCCACATCATGCGATGAGAGATGGTGGATGGTATCGGTGAGGTAGCGCATCTTGCCGAAGCAGGCGGCGATGAAGATGTCTCGCCACTCCCTTCGATCGAGCATTGCCAGGAAGGACTGGCGGTGAAGCGACACCACGATGGAATCGGTGGCGGCAACCGCCGTGGCGGGGTAATTCCCGACGCCGAAGAGCACCGTCTCGGCAAAGAACTCGCCTGCGTGTATTATCTTGATTGTGCTCTCCTTCCCCCCCGGCGACGTCTTGTATGCCCTGACTGACCCCTCCCTCAGAATGAAGAAGTGGTTCCCCTCGTCGCCCTCATGGAAGAGGATCTCTCTGGCGGCCAGGCGGCGAACCGAGGCCTCAATTGCCAGCTCCCCGATGGCCACCGCGTCCATGTCGCGGAAGAGATCGATCTGTCCCAGTATGTCGGTGACGTTCATCGCCATCATTTACCCGTTATGACGTCATTATATACGAGGTGATATCATTAGATGGTGGTCCGTTGACCCAGGTCAATGACCTTTTTCAGGTTCCGCGGTAAATTGTGGGTATCACATTCGTCAGGAACAGGGGATTTTCCCCGGGGCGATAACAGGAGGCAGCAAGGATGGGGGAACGGTGCCCGGGCCAGAGCCAGCGACAGTGGAGCTTCCGGGACATCTACCCGGTGGAGTGTCCAAAGTGCGGGGGAGAGATGGAGTTCTTCAAAGACGAACCCTCGCTCCCGTGCCCCCGGTGCGGTGCCTTGGTGGCGAACCCGAAGATCGACAAGGGGTGCTTTTCCTGGTGTTCCCGGGCCGATGAATGCAGGTCCCTGAAGGGATAAGAGGGTTCAGAGCCCTTCAGGATTTTCTGTATTACCGATAACAATCAGGATCAGGGCATATGATATAAGGGAATTGGGGTCAGATCTACGGAATGGTATATAATAGGTGTCGGAGCACCATTAACTGATAAGAGAACCGATAACAATCGGAGTTTAAGACTCTATAAAAAAAACATATTCAAAGAGAATGTACATGAAACGACAGATCATACGCATCGACGAGGAGCTCTGCAACGGCTGCGGTCAGTGCATCACCGGTTGCCCCGAAGGGGCCATCACCGTGGAGGTGCGGGAGGCCGAGTCCTATAGCGAGCGGCGGGTCATGGAGGGGATCGCTACGAAGGGGCCCGCCATGATCGCCGCCCACATGCAACATCTGAATGAGCACGGCGGGACAGGATACCTCCGGGAGGCCCAGGAATACCTTCAGGAGCGAGGGATCGCGGTTCCCATGGCTGCGGTCCATAGTGACCATGGTTGTCCCGGCAGCAGGGGGAGGAGCATCGCCCCGGTATCCGCCCCCTGTCAGGCCGGGCCGGCGGATGAAATGGGATCAGCGCTCCGTCAGTGGCCGGTACAGCTGGCCCTGGTGAATCCAGGGTCCCCTTCCTTCGACGGCGTGGACCTCCTGGTGACCGCCGACTGCGTCCCCTTTGCCCACGGCGATTTTCATCGGCGATTCCTGGCGGGGAAGAGTCTGGTGATGTTCTGCCCCAAGCTGGACGGGCGCATCGACGGGTATGTTGAAAAGCTCACCGCAATCTTCTCCATGCACCGCATCAGGTCAGTTTCCGTGGTCCGCATGGAGGTGGCCTGCTGCGGCGGTATCGGCATGGTGGTGCGAAAAGCGCTTGATAAATCCGGCGCCAGTTTCCCAATAATGGAACACATCATTACGATCGACGGGGGTGTTGCCGGTGAAGGCGCTCTTTCTGAAGCACGTGCCCTTTGAGGGACCTGCTGGTCTCGGTAAAATGCTGGATGACATGGGGATCGCATACCGCGGCTGTCAGATCTACGAGGGGGAGGAGTTCCCGGACCACGGATCCTATGATCTCCTCTTTGTCATGGGGGGACCCATGGGGGTGTACGACGAGGCTGTGTATCCCTGGCTCACCAGGGAGCTCGCATGGCTCGACGGCGCCTTAAAGGCGGATAAAAAAATCATCGGCATCTGTCTGGGGGCGCAGCTTCTGGCAAGAACGCTGGGGGCTGCGGTGCGGAGCAACGGCGTTTCGGAGATCGGCTGGTTTCCGGTATGCAGGGTCGCCGAGGCGGCCGCAGCACCGCTGCCGGAGCGCTTCACCCCCTTCCACTGGCACGGCGATACCTTCGATATCCCTGGTGGGGCGGTCCATCTGGCCAGGAGTGTGGCCTGCGAGAATCAGGCCTTCCTGTACGGGAGCAATGTGCTGGGGCTTCAGTTCCATCTGGAGGCGACGCTGGAGGGGATCGACGATCTGTTCCGCCACTGCAGCGCCGAGTGCGACAGGGGGGGGCCCTACATACAGGGCGTTCGGGAATTGCTGGTGGCAAAACACCTGGAGCAGATACACGGCATCATGAGAGGGCTTCTCACGTCCTTCATCGGGGTATAATGATGGTTGGAAAGGTGTCAGAGCCCCGGCGAGAGAAGGCAATCGCCAGGGATATCCGGGTGTTGGCCCAATTCATCTCTCTCTTCTGCCGGGAAAACCATGGGGAGGCGCCGAGGAGCGCGCTCAGGGCCGACGGCATCCTGAAGAAGTATCTCGCCGGGAAGGCGCCGGAGCTCTGCATCGAGTGCAGGCGGCTGCTGCTCCACGGCGCAGTGAAGCGGGCCCTCTGTCCCCACGACCCGAAGCCCCGCTGCAAGAAGTGCCCCGACCACTGCTATGCCCCGGGCTATCGTGAGAGGATCAGGGGGGTCATGCGCTTTTCCGGCATGCACCTGATCAGGAGGGGGCGCCTGGACCTGCTGAGGAAATTACTCTTCTGATCCACGAGCCGTGATGGAAGGCGAAAAAATCCTTCCCCCACATTGCCGTGCCTCCCCTCCGGTGGTATATTATGAGATCGGGGGTTGAGTCCCATGAATCGAGCATCACTGCCGCACGTGGTCATCATAGGGGCCGGATTCGCCGGGCTCTGGGCGGCCAGGACGCTTACGGGGAAGCCGGTGCGGGTAACGCTGGTGGACCGGAACAATTACCACACCTTCCTGCCGCTGCTCTACCAGGTGGGGGCAGCCGAGATCGAGCCTGAGCAGATCGCCTACCCGGTGCGGACACTCCTCCGGTCCCGGAGGAACGTCAGCTACATCAGGGCGCAGGTGGACCGGCTTGACCTGGTTGAGCGCTTCCTGCTCTGCAACGGCCAGCGGGTGGAATTCGACTACTGCATCATCGCCACCGGGAGTACCACGAACTTTTTCGGCACCAGGGGGGCTGACCGGTTTGCCTTCGTGCTGAAGAACCTTGACGATTCCGTGGTGCTGCGGAACCACATACTCAGCTGTTTCGAGCGGGCCGCATACTGCGCCGACAGGGAGAGGCGGCGCGCCCTTCTCACCTTCGTCATTGTCGGCGGCGGTCCCACCGGCATCGAGTTTTCCGGGGCCCTTGCGGAGCTCATCAGGGGGCCGCTCCGCAAGGATTTCCCGGCCCTCTCGCCGAAGGAGATCAGAGTCTGCCTTGTGGAATCGGCAGCGCGGGTCCTCTCCATGTTCGATGCGAAATCGAGCGCCTACACCTCCAGGCTCCTGGAGAAGAAGGGCGTCGAGGTCCTCTGCGGCACCGGCGTGAAGGAGCTCCGCCCCGGGAGGGTGCTCCTCTCAGACGGCAGTGCCGTCGAGACCGAGACGGTGGTGTGGACCGCCGGCGTCACGGGGGAGCGGATCGCCTCGCTCGATGTCCCCCTGGGCCGCGGCGGCAGGTTGATAGTGGACGAAACGCTCCAGGTCCCCGGCCGCCGGGGATGCTTCATCGCCGGCGATCTCGCCTACGTCGAGGAGCAGGGGAGGCCCCTGCCGATGATCGCCCCGGCGGCGGTGCAGCAGGGGCGGGCCGCGGCGATGAACATACTTCGGCTGGTGCGGGGGGGTGAGGCCGTCCCCTTTGTCTACCGGGACAAGGGGGCCATGGTGACCATCGGCAGGAACGCGGCGGTGGCCCGCATCGGCACGCGGGAGTTCACCGGATTCTGGGCCTGGGTGATCTGGCTGGTGATTCATCTCATGAACCTGATCGGCTTCAGGAACAAGCTCTTCGTCCTCATGAACTGGGCATGGGACTATATCGTCTTCGAGAAATCGGTGCGCCTCATCCTCCCCTCCTGCTGCACCTCCCCTGGCGCGAAGGGTTGCCGGATGCGGCGGTGCGGGAGATGACGGGGCCGCCGGGGGCTCTGACCCCTTTATCGGCCTACTCGTCATTGGTGCAGGGCGAGAGGATGATTGTGGACATTTTATGGAGATCTGTACATTTCACGCTGAGGCTCTGACCTCTCACAAATAGCATATTAAATGTAATCTCTCTGGAGTCGTGTAATTGTCCTGAACTCTATAATAATCGCCATGATCGTGGAACGGAACCAATAATCGGCTTGCCAAGGTGATACTTCTGTGATAGGCTAGAAATCGATTCTTGTGTAGGATGCCACCTATGAGTCGTCAAGAGGTACTCTACAGCAATTCAGGTTCGGGCTGTTGCGGCATGAAGCTGTTCCCGGCGGGGGGGGGGCTCCCCGGTACTTCCGGTTTGATATTCACGAAGGGATCTGCGAGCCACCGGAGGGGGGTATAACGATGCCTGAATCAGTACTCATCGTCGACGACGAAGTGATAATCGCCGAGTTCATCCGTCAGGTGCTCACGATGAAGGGGTACGAGGTCGCCGGTACGGCCATGAGCGGCGAGGAGGCACTGCGGCTCGTGGAGAAGACAAGGCCGGATCTGATCCTCATGGACATCGTGCTGGAGGGCCCGATGACCGGCATCGATACCGTTGAGGAGATACGGAAGCGCCACGACATACCGGTGGTCTACCTCACTGGCAACCCCCAGGAGCAGAACCTGCAGCGGGTGAAGGAGACCGTCCCCTACGGCTACATCCTGAAGCCGGTGGAGCGGGGCGAGCTTTTGACCGCAGTCGAGATCGCCCTCTACCGCCATTCCATGGAGCGGAAGCTGAAGGAGAGCGAGGAGCGCTTCCGCACCGTCGTGGAGAGCGCCGCCGACGGGATCTGCGTGATACGGGACGGCAGGATCAGATACATCAACCCGGCGCTCCTCAGGATCGTCGGTTACAGCCGCGAGGACCGGGGCGACGAGGACCACGAGTTCGGGCGCTACATCCACCCGGATGAGCTGCCGAGGCTCATGGAGATGTACCGTCGCTTCCTCGATGGGATCGACGTCGAGCAGCACTACGAGACCGCCCTCCTCCACAAGGACGGGCGCAGGATCGAGGTGGACCTGAAGATCAACTGGATGGATGATTACGACGGGGGGAGGGCATCGCTCGTCTTCATTCGGGACATCACTGTGCAGAAGCGGGCCCAGCAGGAGCTGCGCGACAGCGAGGAGCGCTTCAGGGCCATCACGGAGTACGCCCCCTTCCCCATGGTGATCAGCGACTTCGACGGCACCTTCATCTACGGCAACAGGATGGCTGAAACGGTCTTCGGCGTCGACCGCGACAACGTGGCGGATAACGTGACGACCGACGACTACTACGTCGACTCCCAGGAGAGGGACGAGTTCATCGCGGTGCTGAAGCGGGACGGGCGGGTATCCGGCTTTGAGACTGACCTCAGGAGATTGGGGGGCGGCACCTTCCGGGCCCTCCTGGACGCCAGCGTGATCACCTACGGGGGGCGACGGGTGATCCTCACCGTGGTCCAGGACATCAGCGCCTACGTGGAGGTGCAGCGGAACCTCCGGCTCACGCGCTTCGCCATCGATCACGCGGGTGAGTCGGCCCTATGGATCGAGCCGGGGGGGGAGATCGTCTATAGCAACGACGCCGCCTGCGGCCTGCTGGGGTTTTCCTCGGGCGAGTTCCCGGCGCTGCGCATCTTCGAGATCGACCGCAGGCTTACCGAGCAGACATGGTACGAGGAGTGGTCCCTGCTCAAGGAGCGGGGCTTCAAGATGCTAACCACCGAGTTCAGGACCGGGAGCGGGGACTACGTCCCGGTGGAGCTGAGCGCCAACTTCCTCGCCTTTGAGAACACGGAGTACGTCATCACCTTCGTCAGGGACATCTCCGAGAGGATCAAGGCCGAGGAGGAGATACTGGACAGCCGGCGCAGGCTCTACGAGATCATCCAGTTTCTCCCGGTGGCCACCTTCGCCATCGACGAGGGGGGGCGTGTGATCGCCTGGAACAGGGCAATGGAGGAGATGACCGGCGTGAAGGAGGAGGACGTGCTGGGGAAGGGGGACCACGAGTACGCGCTCCCCTTCTACGGTGAGCGGAGGCCCATCCTGGTGGACCTAGTGACCTTCAACGAGCAGGATCTCAAGCGAAAATACCATTACATCTCGCGCGTGGGTGACACCGTCTTCGCCGAGACCGACTTCTTCATGCCCGACGGGAGGAGGCTCTGGCTCTGGGGAAAGGCGAGCCCCCTCTACAACAGCAGGGGGGAGATCTCCGGGGCGATCGAGTCGATCGTCGATTTCACGGAACAGAAGATGGCGGAGCAGGCGCTGCGGGCCAGCGAGGAGCGGTATCGGGCCATCGTGGAGGCGACGCCGGACGCGGTGACGCTCATGGATATAAACCTGAAGATCGTCTACGCCTCCAGGCTCACCGCGGCAATGCACGGCTACGACAGCCCCGAGGAGATGGTGGGGATGGATGCAGCCAACCTGGTCCCCCCGGAGGACCGCGAACTCGCCATGGGGCGCTTCCGGAAGTTTCTCGAGACCGGCAGCGTCAAGGACAACGAGATCAGGCTCGTCAGGAAGGACGGCACGGCGTTCTTTGGAGAGCTGAGCGCCGCCTTTCTCTACGACGAGAAGGGGACCCCCTCCTCGTGCATCATCATATCCAGGGACATATCGGAGCGGAAGGAGGCGGAGGAGAAGATCCGGCTCTCGGAGGAGAAATTCTCCAAGGCCTTCATGGCGAGCCCCATGACGGTCATACTCTTCAACCTGGAGGACTGGAGGTTCCTGGAGGTGAACGACCGCTTTCTCGAGTTTTCCGGGTACGAGAGAAGCGAGGTGATCGGGAAGACGCCCGAGGACCTGGGCCACTTCCTGAGCGGGGATGAAAGGTCGCGCATGCTGGAGATCATCCGCACCGACCAGTCGCTGCGGAACCACGAGCTTTCGGTGGTGCGCAAGGACGGGGTGCAGCGGGAGGGGCTGATCTCCGGGGACATCATCACCATCGAGGGTGAACGGAGATTCATCGCCATCCTCGTGGACGTCACCGAGATGAAGGAGCTGCAGAAGGAGATGTCAACCGCAATCGAGGAGGAGCGCCAGCGGATCGGCCGCGACCTCCATGACGACCTGGGTCAGATCCTCACCGGGGCCACATTCCTCCTACAGTCCCTCAAGGAGGACCTGAAGGAGAACCCGCTGGTTGAGGAGGTGTCGAAGATCGAGGAGCTGATCAGGAACGCCGTGACCAAGACCAGGAGCATCTCCAGGATGCTGAGCCCGGTGGAGATCGTGGAGAACAACCTGGTGGCCGCCCTGGAGGAGATGGTGCTTCAGATCGAGAAGATCTTCGTGATATCGTGCCGGGTGCACTGCATGGACGACATCGTCATCGCCGACAGCCAGGTGGCGACGAACCTGTTCTATATTGTCCGCGAGGCGGTGACGAACGCCCTGAAACACAGCTATGCCAACAGCATCGATATCTTCCTTCGCATCGATGCGGGGAGCATCATCATTGAGGTGCGGGACGACGGCATCGGCATAAAGGATACCGCCGGCGGCAAGGGGCTCGGCATGAGGATCATGAAATACCGGGCGGGGCTGATCGGCGCCAGGGTCGAGTATGAGGCGTTGCAGGATAAGGGGTGCGCCGTGGTGGTGATCATGCGATCCGACCGTTTGGGCGGGGAAACCGCTTGACGGGACCGCGGGATTGCCGTTGAATTGAGGCGGGAGAAGAGCGATGAAGAAAAAGATATCTGTAATGATTGTCGACGATCACTCGATCGTGCGGGAGGGGGTGGAACAGATCCTGGGCAAGAGCCCCGACATCGTGCTGGCGGGCAAGGCCTCGGGTCCCGATGATGCCGTCAGGATCCTGAACGACGGCGGTATCGACCTTGCCATCGTTGACATCACCCTCAAGGGGAGCGTGAGCGGCCTGGATCTGGTGAAGGCGATCGACGAGCGCTTCCCGGGGGTCAGGACGCTGGTGATGTCCATGCACGACGAATCGATCTACGGTGAGAGGGCCATGAAGGCCGGCGCCAGGGGGTATATAATGAAGGAGGTCGCCTCGCTCTGCCTGACCGAGGCAATCCGGAGGGTCATGGGGGGTGAGCTCTACATAAGCGAGGAGCTCCAGAAGAAGATCGTGAGCCGCGCCATCCGGGGCGGCTCCGACCGCATCTCCGTGGACGCCCTGAGCGACCGCGAGTTCGAGGTCTTCCAGCTCATCGGCAACGGCTACAGCGCCAGGGAGATCGCCGACCGGCTCAACCTGAGCGCCAACACGGTGGAGAGCCACAGGAACAGGATAAAGGCGAAGCTGAACATGAAGGACTCGGCGGAGCTGACCAAGAACGCAATCCAGTGGGTGATCACCCAGAGCAGATAACGCGGCACCGGCCCTATTAATGCGTTTCATTAATATATATTAATGATATTTGTTACAGGGCATTAATAGATTCCAGCAGTGTATTTCACTATTTCCTATCAAAACAAATTCAATTAATCTGGGAATTGTCATTTTCCTTCTTTAAGAGTATTATTCTCTCATCTGCACAGGTGGGGAATGTCAGTCTGTCATATCCAGGAGGAAGGGAATGATTTCACAAAGATTGAGGAGCCTTAAGGTGGCGATCTCCCTGATCGTCGGGGGGGTCATCGTGGTGCTGACCGTTATCCTCTCCGTGTCATCGTACAATACGGCATATAATGAGATGAGGAACCTCTACACCGGCCAGCTGTCGAATTTTGCCAAGAGCGTCATGTCCCAGATCGATGATCTTCTGGACAATCAGTTGAAGATGGCTAAGGACCTGGCAAAGACCAGCGTCGTGAGGGAGGCGGCCCTTACCGGGAACGTGGCTGACGCGAATCTCCGTTTCAAGGCGCTGTTCGATGAATTCGGGATATACGAGAACGTCTTCATCGCTACCGCAGAACGTAACCCGCTGATCATCGCCTCGGCGTTGGAGAAGTCCATCGGCGTGCGCTGGGGCAACGCCGGCTTTGATGATAATATCAGCAAAAACCTTGAGGGGCAGCCATGGGTGAGCAAGCCCAACAAGTCCCCCATCACCGGAATGGCCGTGTGCCTGGTGACCGCGCCGATAGTCGCCGACGGCAGGGTCGTGGGCATCATGGGCATTCCGCTCAACCTGGGCGAAGTATCGAACAGGATCGTCAAGGATATCACGGTGGGCAAGACCGGCTACGTGCTCGTGACCGACGGCGAGGGCGTCACCATCGCCCATCCCAAGGCGGAATACATTTTCAAACTCAAGTTCATGGAGCACGACTGGGGCCGGGACCTGATGAACGCCAAGGCCGGGGACATCGTGCTCTACACCTTCGAGGGGAAGCCGAAATTCGGCGCCGTTTCCATCAGCACCAAGTATTCGATGCGCGCCTTCGCCACCGGATACGAGTCGGATGTGTCGGACCAGGCCAGGGCCATGGTGATCCTCATGTTCGTGCTCGCCATCGTCTGCATCGTGGCGGCCTTTGTGGGCATTTATATCTTCATCGCCCGCAAGCTGAAGCCGCTGGAGAAGTGCCGTGACCTGATGAGGGACATCTCCGAGGGGGACCTGACTAAAAAGTACGAGGGTACCATATCCAAGGACGAGGTGGGGGAGCTGGCGACAGCCACGAACAACATGGTGGAGAAGCTCTCCGCCATGGTGCGGGACATCACCGAGAGCGCCAATTCATTTGCCGCCTCGGCGGAGGAGATCAGCGCCACCTCCGAGAACATGAGCCAGGGGGCCAGCGAACAGGCGGCGAACGTGGAGGAGATCGCCTCGTCGCTTGAGGAGATGGGTGCCACCATAACGCAGAACAGCGACAACTCCCGGTTCACCGACGAGATCGCGCAGAAGACCTCGGTGCAGGCCGAGGAGGGTGGGGAGGCGGTCTCCGGCACGGTGGACGCCATGGGGAACATCGCGCAGAAGATCAGCCTGATCGAGGACATCGCCTACCAGACGAACCTGCTGGCGCTGAACGCGGCCATCGAGGCGGCGCGAGCCGGCGAGCACGGCAAGGGCTTCGCGGTGGTGGCCGGCGAGGTGCGGAAGCTGGCGGAGAAGAGCCAGCTGGCGTCTCAGGAGATCGGCGAGCTGGCCAAGTCGAGCGTGGACATCGCCGCCAAGGCAGGGAAGCTCCTGGACGAGATCGTCCCCTCCATCAAGAAGACGGCGGACCTGGTTCAGGACATCACGGCGGCGTCGGAGCAGCAGGATTCCGGCGTGGACCAGATCAACCTTGGCATGAACGAGCTGAACCAGGTGACGCAGCAGAACGCCTCGGCGGCGGAGGAGCTCGCCTCCACGGCGGAGGTGCTGAGTTCCAACGCCCTGCAGCTGCAGCAACTGGTGAGCTTTTTCAAGGTGACCGGCCTTTCCGTTGCGGCGGCCGGCGGGCGGGAGAGGGAGATGCACCAGATACACAAGTCGGTGCACACCCATACCCAGACCGTGCACGCCGCAACTGCCGCGGCCGCACCCGAGGCGGTGCAGACCGGCGGGAACGGCAGGAAGCAGAGGGCCGCCGCGGCCAAGCCGGCGGCCAGGAAGGAAGCGCCGGCCCCGGCGCCGGCCCCAGCCCCGGCGCAGGAAGCCCAGCCCGCACCCGCGGCGAAGAGCCCCGGCGACGCGGAGCTGCAGGATTTTGAAAAATTCTGAGGAGGCCGCAATGGATGGAGCGAAGCCGGGAACCGATCCCGTGGCGTCGGCGTCCGCCGGCGGGGGCGAGGAGGGGGCGCAGTACCTCACCTTCAAGCTGGGCAGCGAAGTGTACGGGATTAACGTCGAGCACGTGAGGGAGGTGAACGAGTACGGGAACCTGTATCCCCTCCCGCGGGTGCCCGAGTACATCAGGGGGATCATCAACCTCAGGGGGGAGGTGGTCCCGGTGATCGACCTTTCATACCGGCTCTACGGGAAGAAGGGTGATGTCTCCAAGTTCACCTGCATCGTGATCATTGCGCTTATCCACGAGGGGGACGAAGCGCTCCTGGGGATCGTGATCGACGCGGTGAAGGAGGTAGTGGAGATCAAGGTGGATAGCATCGTGTCGACGCCGGACTTCAGCCTGAACATACGGGAGGATTTCGTGAGCGGGGTGGGCAAGGTGCGTGACGGTTTCATCGTGCTGCTGAACGTGGATACGATGCTGAACATTGTTGAGCTGTCGAAGTTCGGGAACGACGGCGACAGCGTGCAGATAGCGGTATGAGTCCGGAGGGTGCGATGGAAATGCAGGATACCGTCAATACGGCTGTGAGAAACGGCGCCAGTGAAAAGACCTACGTGACCATATCCATCGGGGGGGAGCTTTACGGGATCGACGTGATGAGGGTTGAGACGGTATCGGGCATGGTGGAGATGCGCCCGGTGCCGAATGCGCTCCCGTACATGAAGGGGGTGATCACGCTCCGCGATCTGATCATTCCGGTGGTGGACATGCGGATCAAGTTAAAGCTGGATGAGGCCTCGTATTCGAAGAACACGGTCATCGTGATCGTGCCGGTGCGGGGGAAGACCATCGGATTTCTGGTGGACGCGGTACTGGACGTCACGACGCTCAACCGCGAGGAGATTCAGGATCCGCCGCATTTTGCCGCCGATATCAGCTCCGACTGCATCGACGGGATTGCGAAGCTCGGCGAGAAGACGGTGATCATCATGAACGTGGACAGGATCATTCCCGAGGATGAACTGGAGAGCTTTGACATACAGGAGATCCAGTAGCCTGGCAGAGGACGGGAGGTATGCATATGGGGAAGAAGGTTATGGTGGTGGACGATTCGAGCGCGATACGGCAGGTGATCGGACACGTGCTGTCCACCGAGGGATATGAGGTGATCGAGGCCCAGGACGGGAGGGAAGCCCTGGAGAAGCTGAACGGCCGGGAGGTGGACATGTTCATATGCGATGTGAACATGCCCAACATGGACGGCGTGACCTTTTTAAAGAAGGTGAAGAACGAAGAGAGCTATTCCTCGTACCGGTTCGCCCCCTTCATCATGCTC
>JAFGJK010000013.1 GCA_016929135.1 Spirochaetota bacterium
ACGCATGGTCCCACACCAGAGCACCGTCACCGTGTCCCCGATATAGTAGGTGTTCCCGTCAACCGGGGGGGAGCCTGCGGTCTCGTCGCCGTTGGGGTGATAGGTCACCGTGTAGGGGATACCGTCCCAGTGGGCGTAGAGCATCATGTTCCCCGTAACCACATCGCTGCCGAAATTCCACTGGCTGCCGCCAGTACTGGCCGTGAACCAGCCTATGAAGGTGTAACCGGCTCTGGTGGGCGTCCCCGGGTCCATGGCGCAATCGCCGTAATCCACCGGTTGAAATGCCGGCGTCGGGGTCCCTCCCTGGGAATCAAAGGATACCGTATACTGGTTTTTCGTCCATAGGGCATGGATCGTCGTGTCCCCCGACACCGTCATACTTCCGAAATTCCACACGGTGCTGTAGGTACCGTCCGTAAACCAGCCGGCGAAGGTGTACCCGGTCAGGGAGGGATCGGGGGCAGGCTGCGTCGCCGTGGCGCCGTAATTCACCGTCTGGGGCGACGGCACCGGGGTCCCCCCGTAGGTATTGAAGGAGACCGTGTATTGGTTGATATCCCATCGGGCGTAGAGGATCACACCGAGGGCGCCCATGGTGAGGGAATCCCCCGGTGCGTAGTCAATCCCGGTTCCGTCAGGCGCGGTGTTCCACATGGGGGTACCCAGGGTGTGCCCGGTCCTGGCGAGGGAGCCGGTGTTCCCAAGGACTGTGACGCTCTGACCCTGGAGATAGATGGTCGTATCCTCCGGGGGCGTGCCGGAGGTGCTGCCGTTGCCGCTGTAAGTCACCGACCTAATCTCGCTGGGCACCATATTAGTCATGTTCCCGTGGAGCACGTCGTAATAGGCGTCGCCGCAGGAGATGATGGAGAGGGTCAGAGCCGCAGCACAGAGCATTACGGCAAAGAGCGGCTTATGCTTTCCGGTGTATCTGTTACTGGTAATTCTCATTACCTGGATTCCATACCAATTCCCCGGTTATGGGGACCAACCATTATTAAGTATTTATACAAGGCCAATTACAATCTTAATATAAAGAAAAATGGGGAAATAGGGTCAAGGCGTTAACATCTTGGAACAAGCTGTGCCTCTCAGGGAATGAACTGTGCGTATGGATCTTATTTTCAGGGACTGTGGGAAGTATCGTGAGGGCTCCCTGAGGGCTCTGCCCCCTTTTTATATAAATCCGAGACAATAGTGAGCTTTGACCCCTCTTTTTTTTCATTTCTTGATAACTCAGACGTTTATACTATACAATACATTGATCAGCAGGAGGGACACATGCCAAGACCATTGCGTAATATTGCACAGGGTTTAACCCATCATACTTATAGCAGATGCCATGGTAAGAGAAATCTCCTCCAGGGAAAATATGGTAGACTCTTTTTCATTGAAGCGGTTCGCCAATGCCAGGAAAAGTATGACTTTGCCCTTATAGCTGCTGAAATCGTTGCCAACCATATCCACCTTGTCATCAAAACAGACCAAGGCAAACAAACGATCTCCCTTATTATGCAATACATCAAGGCAAGAATCGCGGAAAAGTACAATCGAGCCATGGGTATGACAGGAGCATTCTGGAATGAACGCTTCGGCTCCACGGTTATTGAGGAGTCAGAAAATCCGGAGGGGTATCTTCTGTGGCTTTTATGGTATATTGGATACAATCCTGTACGAAAGGGCCTGTCCCGAGATCCACGTTTGAATGATATTGGATTTATAAACTGCTACCTAAATAAAAATCATGAAGCACCAGTAAAGATCACACCACATCATTTCTTCATAAAACTTGGTGAGACATTCGAGGAGCGTATAAAAAAATTTATATTCTATGAAGATGCCTATCTCAGAAGACTGGCTGTGTATCTATGATAAGCAGGGTCGGAGCTCAGTAATCCCTCTCAATCGTGGACTTTAAGACTCGAATATATTGTAATCCATAATAACTAATCCATTTATAGTAGACTTTAATATAGAAAGCAGTATGATCCAAACATCCACTTCGATATCCGCGTTATCCCAACCACATCCTCTGAATGGTTGATTGCATCCTTGATCACCATGTTTTTTTGTAATACTTCCTTCGCTAAACTAGCAATTCATCCTATACTTCCGTTTTGCAGTTTAATTACAGCATAGAGTTCAACTATAAGCTGGGCTCCAGGGCTCTGTCCCCGAACTCCATCCTTATAAATGCATAAATCGGGGTCAAAGCCTATATTGAATTGAAGGTTTGCTCCCCCCAATACCCCATAATTTGCTATGACCCCAGTTCTGTTCTAAAGCAACAGAGGGGTCAAAGCCTTAAAGCGCCCCAAAGCTTATTGCATCTTTTCCCGCAGTGCCTCCAGAAAGGCCTGCCCCACCGGTAATTCGGTGCCACCATCGCCGAGGCGTACCCGGTAACGTCCGGTGGGCTGGCGGGAGATCCCCCGGATGAAATCGATATTGACGATGTGGCTTCTGTGCACGCGGATGAACAGGTCCGGCGGAAGGCGGTAAACGATATCCTTCATCAGGACCGGCACGTCCGTATCCCCATCAACCGTATGTATCACGGTGTGCTTCGACTGTGCCGTGATATGGACGATCTCTCCGAACCTGATGGAGCGGGCCCTCTTCCCGATGCGGACGGTGATGCCCGCCGGGGCCGGTCTCTGTACGTTCCCGAGCTTCAGCATCATGCCAACCCGCGCCAGAACCTCCCGCATGATGAAAGGCTTCACGATATAGTCGTTAGCCCCGGCCACGAATGCGGCGTCGATATCTGTCTTCCTGTTCTTCGCCGTAAGCATCACCACCGGGAGCTCCTTCGGGGACCGGCCGGCCCGGATCCTCCGGCACACCTCGTACCCGGACATGTCCGGCATCATGACGTCCAGGAGCACCAGATCCACCGGACCCTCCCGCTCCAGGATCTCCAGGGCTGTGACCCCGTCCGGGGCGGTCTTCACTGTGCCCCCCCCGGACTGCAGGCAGTTCCGGAGTAGGTCGAGATTCACCGGATCGTCGTCCACCACCAGGATGACCGGGGTCCCCTCGAAGAGGCCGTCATCGCCTCCGGAATGATCGGCCGAAACGGCATCATCCACCTTCCCCTGGATGACCGTTTCCCCCAGGGTAACGTCCGAGAAACCATCCGGAACGGGGAGCGTGAAGTGGAAGACCGAGCCGCCCCCCTCCCGGGGATCGACGCCGATGGTGCCGCCGTGGAGCTCCACGATCCGCCTGGCGATGGAGAGCCCCAGCCCCGTGCCGGGATAGGCCCGCGTATCACCCCCCTCTGCCTGCCGGTATGCCTCGAAGATCGTCTCCCGGTACTCCTCGGGAACGCCGATCCCGGTGTCCGATACGCGAACCTCCACCGACCCGCCGTTATCATCACCCCCGTGCATGACCCTCGCTGACAGCTCCACCCGCCCGGCATTGGTGAACTTGACGGCGTTCCCCACCAGATTGAAGAGCACCTGCCGTATGCGCTCTTCGTCAGCCCACACCCTGGGGGTCTCCGTCCCGATGCCATTGACGATCTTCAGGGGCTTCCCCCCCGCCAGGGGGATCGACAGCCGCACCACCGATTCCCCCAGGGGATGGAGGTCAACCGGACGCAGGTTCAGGCTCAGCCCCTCCTCCTGCATCTTCGCCATGTCCAGCAGGTCGTTCACCATACCGGCAAGGCGGTGGCCGCTGGAGGAGATGAGGGAGAGATTCTCCAGGGCCTTCGGGGGGAGCCAGCCGGCGGCGCCGTCGATCATCGACTCCGACAGGCCGATCATGCCGTGGAGCGGGGTTCTGAGCTCGTGGGAGGTGCTGGCAAGAAACTGGTCCTTGAGGCGATCCAGCTTCGTGAGGGACTGGTTCTTCTCCTCCAGGTCCCGGGAGAGCTCCTCCACCCTCCCGAGGGCCCTGGCAAACCGTCGTGAGATGATCAGGGTGATGATCAGGCAGAAGAGCACTGTGCTGAAATGGATAATGTTGCCGGTATCGATGATCCACAGGGCGTACAGGATATTGTTGATCGCCCCCACCACCAGCGGTGAAAAGCCCGCAATGAATAGTACGGCGTCCTCCCGCCGGTTTCTCCAGATCCTGATAAAGACGTACAGACCGTAGAGGATGAAGAGGATGCAGAAGATGAAAAATATGCCGATTATTCTCTCGGAAGCCCTGAATCCCACGAAAAAAAGCGGCGTGATGAACACGACGGCAAGGACCTGATAGACCCGGAGCACGGCGGTGGAGAACTCCTCGGGGAAGAGCGATTTCATGGTCATGATGCAGAGGGTCATACCCAGCACCACCGTGGAATAGTCCAGCAGTAAGGGGTTCCCCGGATAGGAGAGGTCGCCGGAGAGGACCGGCGACTGCAGGTTGTAGGTGTTGACGGCAAAGACAAGGCTGAATAAGCCGATATACAGTGGCGCCTTGTTCTCGCTGCGGAAGAAATAGAGCAGTATGTTGTACATGGAGGCGAAGAGGAGCAGGCCCACGATGATCATGTCCACCGTGTGTCGACGATGTATTCGCCGCATCACCGCCGCTCCCTCTTCGATACTCGGTGCCACGCCGATGCCGCCCGATTCGTAGTCCCGGTTCCACACCTGCAGGAGGAGCTCGTTTTCGCCCTTTTTCAGGGTGAAGAACGAGGTTCTCCTGCTGTTGATGAAGACATAGTCATCCCTGGTCCTCGGCGCTTCCTCTATCGTTCCCGCGGCGTCCGCCGGCACCCCGTTGATCCAGAGCCGGTAGGCGGAGTAGATACGGGGAAGGGTCAGGATCTGCCTCCCGGCAACCGCCCCCGCCTGTATCCGCAGTCGGTAGGTCCCCCTCCCCCTGCCGGTCAGGGGGACGCCGCCGATACCGTGCCCCTTCCACAGGCCAGGCACCGGCAGGTAGCCGCAGCCGCTCCGGGACGCGTTCCCCGCAAAGTCGGCGGGCGCCAAGATCCGGTCACGGCAGAACTCCCACTGCCCCTTAAGGTTCAGCGCACCGTCGTCTTCGAAGCTCCAGCTCCCCAGGTCCACCAGACCCTTCACCGCAGACGGGGGCTCACTCCCGGCGGCCAAGCCGCTGCTGGCGGTGCCGCTGCCGCAGGAGAATGCCAGTGCGACGACGCAGAGCAGCGCGGCTGAGAAGAGCAGTATGAGCCTTCCCACTGATCGGTTATTCATCATATTTCCGGTAGTGTCCCTCAGAACAGGCCGATACATCTCGATAACCGATTATTACACTCTCTCCACCCAATCACCACTGCCGCTGTGTACGGGCCCCGGATGATCGCGAAACAGCCTTTCGCTGCGCATTGAGAACACAAGGATAACTGAAATCTAATAAAAAATGAGGGCTTAGTGCCGATGCGTCAGCCGGACGGGAATAAGCTGTGCCTGCAGGGGAATGAACTGTGCGTAAAACTCATATTTTTTTCCGCAGCGACTCCAGGAAGGCCGGCCCCACCGGCAGCTCCGTGTCGTCGTCGTCCCTGAGGCGCACGCGGTAGCGCCCCGACAGGACATGGGACACGCTGTGGATGTAATCGGCGTTGACGATATGGCTCTTGTGGACCCGCACGAACAGGTCCGGCGGGAGCCGTTCGATGATCTCCTTCAGCATCACCGGCACCTCGATGTCCTGCTGGACCGTGTGGATTATGATCCTTTTCGAATGCGACGTGATGTAGACGATCTCGCCGAACACGATGGAATAGGCCCTGTTCCTGTCGCGGATGGTTATACCCCGGGCGGCAGACCGCCGGACATTCCTGAGCTTCAGCATCGTGCGCACCCGCGCCAGTAGCTCGGTGATCCGGAAGGGCTTCACGACGTAATCGTTTGCCCCGGCCGCGAAGGCGGCGTCTATGTCGGCCATCCTGTTCTTCGCCGTGAGCATGATTACCGGCAGCTCCTCCGGGGACCGCTCGGCCCGGATCCTCCGGCACACCTCGTACCCTGACATGACCGGCATCATGATATCCAGCAACACCAGGTCGATGGGGCCCTCCCGGTCGATGATCTCCAGGGCGGTAATTCCGTCGGGAGCCGCTTTCACCGTGCATCCCTTGGACTCCAGGTAATTCTGGATTACTCTGAGGCTCACCGGGTCGTCGTCCACCGCCAGGAGGGCCGGGCTCCCGTCGAAGTTGCCGTCAGGTTCCGGCATGCCGGCGGCGGCTTCCGCGGGCCCGTCATCCAGGCTCTCGATGACGACCTCATCGGAGGCCTCAGGAGCCCGCTCGTCAGCCAGGGGGAGCGTAAAGGAGAAGACCGTACCCCCCTCTTTGCGGGGGGCCACGGCGATGGCGCCGCCGTGGAGCTCAACGATCTGTTTCGCGATTGCCAACCCCAGCCCCGTACCGCCGTAGACGCGCGTGTCCCCCCCGTCCGCCTGGCGGTAGGTCTCGAAGATCGCCTCCCGGTCCTCCTCCGGCACGCCGATCCCGGTGTCCGACACGCGCACCTCCACCGCACCGGCCGCGTCGTCCTCCTCTTCGTCACCGCCCACGACCCGCGCCGCCAGCTCCACCTGCCCCGTACTGGTGAACTTGACCGCGTTCCCCACCAGGTTGAAGAGCACCTGCCGTATCCGCTCCTCGTCGGCAAAAACCCTTGGGGTCCCCTGCCCGATGGCGTTGACGATCTCCAGGGGCTTCCCCCCCGCAAGGGGAATCGACAGCCGCACCACCGTATCCCCCAGAATACGCAGGTCCACCGGGCGCAGATTCAGGCTCATCCCCTCCCCCTGCAGCTTCCCCATGTCCAGCAGGTCGTTCACCATGCCGGCCAGGCGGTGGCCGCTGGAGGAGATGAGGGAGAGGTTCTCTATTGCCTTCGGGGGGAGGCCCCCGGCGGCGCCGTCGATCATCGACTCCGACAGGCCGATCATCCCGTGGAGCGGCGTTCTGAGCTCGTGGGAGGTGCTGGCCAGGAACTGGTCCTTGAGCCGGTCCAGCTCCGTGAGGGAGAGGTTCTTCTCCTCCAGGTCCCGGGAGAGCTCCTCCACCTTGCCGAGGGCCCTGGAAAACCGCCGGGAGATGACCATGGTGGAGGTAAAGCAGAGCACCACCATGGCGTACTGGATGACGTTCCCGGTGTTGATGATCCACAGGGCGTAGAGTACGTTGTTTATCCCCGCGAGAAAGATGGAAACGAAGCCGACGAAAAACAGCAGGGCACCGTCTCTTCGGTTCTTTATAATCTGTACGAAGACGGACAGACCGTACATAATAAACAGGATGCAGACGATAAAATAAATCTTTATCACGATTTCCGCCGCTCTGAAGTCGATAAAAAAAAGAAGAGTGATCAGAGCGGCGGCCGCCGCCTGGAAAAACCGGACAACTCCCATGGAAAAATCGTCCGGGAAGAGCGACTTCATGGTCATGACGATCATTGTCATACCAAGGATGACCGTGATATAATTGATCAGGAAGGGGTTCCCGGGATAGGAGAGGCCGCCGGAGAGGATCGGCGACTGGATATTGTAGGTGTTAACTGCCCACACGATGCTCGTGAATCCGAGATACAGCGGCGACGCGTCCGTCTTCCGGGAAAAGAAGAAGAGGATGTTGTAGACGGAGGCGAAGAGCAGCAGGCCCACGACGATCATGTTGATCGAATGCCCCTGCAGGCCCCGCCGCATGACCCTCTCTCTATCGTCCAGCTGCAGGGGGCTGTCGATGCCCCCCGATTCGTACTCGCGGTTGGAGACCTGGAAGACCACCTCGTTCCTCCCCTCCTTCAGGGTGAAGGAGGGCTGCCGTATATTGTGAACGAAGATGTAATACTCCCCGGCACGGGCTGCCCCGTCCACACTCCCGATCGTATCCACCAGCGTCCCGTTGATCCAGAGCCGGTAGGCCGAATAGATCCGGTGTATGCCGAGGGTTGCAGCCTTTGCAGTGCCGTCGCTCAACAGTGTCAGCCGGTACGTGGCCCGACCCCTTCCGGGGAAACCGGCGCCGCCGGATTTCCGTTCCGTCCATAGTCCCGGGACCTCCATGTACCCGCAGCCCCCCCGTCCGGCCCCCTTCGCAAAATCCGCGGGCTCCAGCAGGCGGTCCCAGCAGAATTCCCACTCCCCGTCCAGGTTCACCGACCCGTCCCGTTCGAAGCTCCAGCCCTTGAGGTCCAGGACGCCCCTGACGGCAACGGGCCGCCGATCCGAGGAGCCGCGGTTGCATGCCGTCAATGCCGGAACGCACAGGCAGACTGCCATGGACAGCGCGGCGATGGTTCCATATGCCTTGCGGGACGCTCTCATAACAGCATTATTAATACTGCAGACCGGGCGAATTAGAAAGTGACATAATTGGATATTGCATCCATAATTCTGCAGAATGCAAGCACTAATTTCCCGTGAAGACGATATAGCCGGCGCACAGTTCATTCCCTTCGACGCACAGTTCATTCCGGAGAAGGCATATTTTAGTCGAACTCTGTTGACAGTTGATTAATCGAATTCTAATATACAGATGATACATACACCGATGCATCGATGTAACAGCATCCCGCTCCGTGTATTCGGTCGGGAAGGATTTGTGGAATACGATATCATTCACTACAGGATACCCATATCAATTCACCAGTCAAACATCTGATCGGAGAGAAGATAGGCGGTATCCGCATCTTCCCCATAGCCACGAAGATCGTCCTCATCTTCGTCTTTTTCATTCTGCTGTCAAACTTCACGTCCCACTACATCAGCCTCATGCTCTACCGTGGCGAGATGATCATGATGATGAAGCAGCACCTGGTGAAGGACCTGAGGGACATCTACACCTTCGCCAAGACCCAGCACGAGATATCCCTCTCCGGGGGGACCCCGCAGGCCTGCCTCAAGGCGATCGAGGAGAAGTCCATGCTGGAATTCAAGAACAGGAATTCGCTCCTCCTGGGAATCCGGCAGGACGGGAGCATCCTCTTCCAGTCGTCTCGGGGCAAGCGCTTGGATGCCTTCCCGGACAGGGACGCCATGGACCTCTTCAACAAAAACTTCAGGAAAAACGTCAAGGAGGGCTTCACCACCTTCACGCTCGAGGGGAAGCAGTTTTTCGGCGTCTACAAGTACAACATGGACTGGAACGCCTACTTCCTGCGTGCCGAGGAGTTCAACGAGTTCTACGCGCGCTCCAGGGTGATTTTCACCACCATATCCCTGGTGATCGGCGTCATCACGCTCCTCTGCGCGGTGGCCGGCGTCCTCATCCTCAGGCACGTGCTCAAATACATCGGGCAGATGACCCAGGCCATCATCGCCATGACCAGGGACAAGCAGATGGGCATCCTGGACCTCAAGGACGCACAGACCGATGACGTGACCTTCCTGGGCATGTCCTTCAACTCCCTGTCCAACACCATCAGCAATCTGCTGCAGATATTCCAGAAGTTCACCAACAGGGACATCGTGGTGAAGGCCTACGAGGAGCGCGAGATACGCCTCGAGGGGGCCAAGCACGAGCTTACCTGCCTCTTTTCGGACATCAAGAGCTTCACCAACATGACCGAGGTGCTGGGGACCGAGATCATCACCCTCCTGAACCTCCACTACACGCAGGTGATCAACATCATCCTGGGGCACGACGGGATCATCGGCTCGATCATCGGCGACGCCCTCCTGGCGGTGTACGGCGTCTTCCCCGGCGATTCCGCGCGGCAGAAGTCCTACCAGGCGGTGATCACCGGGTACCAGATCCACGATGTGGCAAGGCAGATCCGGAGCCAGATGATCGAGATGAGGGAGCGGATTATCGCTGAGAAGGGATCGCTCACCCCCGAGGAGGAGAGGGTCTACGAGGCGGTGCTGATCGACGTGGGCGTGGGGATCGACGGCGGCATGGTCTTCTACGGCAACATCGGAAGCCACGAGCGAATGACCAACACCGTCATCGGCGACAACGTCAACTCCGCGTCGCGGCTCGAGGGCCTCAACCGGATCTACAAGATACCGGTGATCTGCTCTGAATACATCAAGCTGGACATCGAGAGGAACGTTCCCGAGACGAAGCTGAAATTCACCGAGATCGACACGGTCCGCGTAAAGGGGAAGACCGAGGGGAAGAAGATATACTGGCCCATCCCGAAGGAGAATATGACCAAGGACATGCAGCGGCAGCTCGCGATATTCAGCGAGGGGCTGGCGTGGTACTACGCGGGAAAATGGAAGAGCGCCCGCAGGTCCTTCGAGCGCTGTACCCTCCCCATGGCGGAGGTCTTCCGCACTCGGACCGCCTCCGCGGAGTGTCCGAAGAACTGGGCGGGCATCTGGGCCATGGATTCCAAGTAAGGGATGACCCGAGGGGAAGCCGGAGCAATGAACAGGAGAGGCATCGCAGGGAAGAAGAACAAGGGGCTGCCCGAGGAGATGCCCACTTCCCTCTTTCTCAAGAAGGAGATGGTGGCGGCCGCGGAGAAGGCGGTGGTCTACAATCTCGCCGAGGAGTTCAGGACCACGAGAAAGAACAGGGGTTTCAGGCTCTACCTCGCCATACTCCTCTTCACCCTGTTGCTCCTTGGTGGCACCTTCGGCGCCACGTCCTACATCGAGCAGCGCAACAGGAACATCGCCATCGACATCACCGACTTCGAGGACATCAACATGCAGGAGCTCCTCTATGCCCTGCGGAACGCCGGCAAGCTGCTGGACGACATGAAGAACAACATGGAGCTGATGCGGGGTCAAATGAACGCGGAGATGGAGCGGCAGCGGCGGAAGGCCCTGGAGGAGATGGCGCTCCTCAAGAAACGGCATGACCTCTCCGACGCACAGAGGGCCGAGATGATGAAGCGAATCCTGGCGGCGCGGGACAGGCGGCTCGCGCAGACCAGCGCCCATTATGAAGACAAGATACGGAACAAGGAGAAGTCCATCGATGAGATGAACGCCAGGATGGGGGATTACAAGAGCCAGCTCAAGCAGCAGATGGACAGCTACCTGACCAAGGTGCAGAGCAGGCTGAAGGAATACCAGAGCGAAACGGCGACGGACAAGGCGAAGACCCAGGATCTGATCGTCCAGATGGGGGAGGACCAGAGGCTGAAGCGCCTGGAGGACAAGAAGGAGTACGAGAAGAGGATCGCCGAGCTCAGGGACAGGATAAAGGAATCGGAAGAGAGCCTGAAGAGCACCACCGGCAGGGCCAACGAGTACGGCTACCTGCTGGACATGTACCGCAGGGCCCTGGTGCACTACGCCTTTTTGCGGGGCGAGCAGGGGCACGTGATATGTCCGGAGAAGGACGGGCACTTCCTGGTGGTGCTCAATCCCCTGATGGAGCTGGAGACATCCTGCAAGGGGATGGTGATCGACCGAAACGGTGAGATCATCGCCAGGGTGGCCATCAACAGGGATCAGGGGGTCACACGGGCCCGCGTGCTGAACAAGGTGTCGCGCGCCCCCATCAGACCCTTCGACATGATCATCATCCAGAAGGAGTGACTGCCATGAAAAAACTGTTCCCCATCGCGGTCCTGCTTCTGCTGGCGCCCCTGTACGCGGACTGGGATGATTACGGTCTCACCCTGGTCTCCACCACCCCCTCCACCATGGAGGAGGCGACGAGATTCGAGGTGAAGGACCGGCAGGACCACACCTTCTTCGTGAATGCCAGGAACCAGCCGGAGGGGGCGGCGATGCGGAGGATTCTGAGGTACAAGGACGACATCCTCGGCTGGCATCACGCCTCCTTCAGGGAGCTCTCGTTCTATATATACGAAAAGGGGATCCACGCGGTCTGCGTCCCCTACGCCGCCACCTACCGGAAGACCAACCTGATGAACCACCTCCCCTCGGGCTTTCTCTTCTTCGAGGAGAGGGAGGGGCTCAACTTCAGGTTCCGCATCGTCGTGGGGAGCACCTCGCTGAAGCTGGACGGCGTCTACAAGGGTGAGGAGCCGCTGCTGGAGGAGGTGTACCGCTACATCAAGGGGATCCGGGAAGGGAAGATCCAGGTGGAGGACGAGCGTGTCGTCTCGGGGAGCGTCGTCTCCTTCCCCGAGGAGAAGGACAAGGGGGACAAGCGGATCTATCCCACGGGCGACTTCCCCGACATCGAGAAGGCGCAGCAGGAGGCGCGGGAGAAAGAGGAGAGGGAGCGGGAGATGGGGAAGCCTGCCTTCTACGCATCCGCACAGGCGGCGTACCTCCTCCCGGTAAATATTCTGAGCGACATCTTTATCGGCGGCTACGGATTCCTGGCGTCGGGGGGGCTGCGGGACATCGGCATCTCCCTGCAGGACAAGACTATCTTCAAGCTGGAGATGGAGCTTTCCACCGGCTACTGGCATCTGAGCGACCGGGAGCAGCAGGGCATCAGCACCGGCTGTTCCATGAATACCGCCTACATCGTACCGATCCTGTTCACCGCCCGGGGCCGCTTCGGACTCTTCAGGGAGCTCTCCGTCGCACCGGCGGTGAGTTTCGGCTACAACTTCAACAGGCTGAACTACACAAAGACGACGCTCACCGGGATCCCCTACTGCATGTCCGTGCGCCAGTGGAACCCCTCGTTCCTGCTGGGGCTCAGGTTCGATTACCGGTTCGAGAGGTTCTTCCTCTTCGCCGGCACCGATTTCATGGCCATGTTCGAGCGGCGAATGACCATCACCTCGCTCCTCTTCAACACCGGCGGCGGCTACCGCTTCTGACGCAGGCATCCCGGCAGCACGGCGCCGCGGCGCCGCGGCGCCCAAAAAATCATTGACACCACCCCCGAATCCCGTATACTGCATAACTGAATCCGTTCACTACTCTGAAGAGGATCAGCCATGAAGATACAGTGGTTCGCGCCGGTGTCCCCGTTCAACCGCAGCGCAATCCCGGCCTCCCGTTGCGTCCGGCTTCGCAGGTTCGCGGCGGCCCTCCTGGCCCTGGCACTCCTGGTCCCGCTGTGCCGCTGCAGCAGCGACGACTCCGGCGATCCGACCCTGTACGACTACATCGCCATGCCCTTCACCGCCGGGCCGGTGTACCGCTACGACTCCATGGAGGGACCGCAGCGGGGGCGCCTCCTCACCTCGCAGCAGAAATGGGACCTTTCGCAATCCACATTCAACACCCTGGTATCCCTCTTCATGACCTATTTCGGCACCTCGCTCACAACCTATCCCCTGTTCGCCCCCGACAACGGCGCCAGGTTTCACTATATCACCTACGAGACCCTGAACACCGACGGCAGCCTGGTCACCGTATCCGGCGCCCTCTGGGTCCCTACCGACGCCACGCCCACGCGGCTCCTGGCCTACGGCCACGGTACCATGATCAACTCGGACATCACCAGCTCCAGGATCGAACCGGGCCTCTTCGCCGGCAAGGGGTACATGGCGGTCTCCTCGGACTACCTGGGCTACGGCGCCAGCGAGGCCCTGGGGCACCCCTACTGCCATGCCAGGACCATGGCAATCTCCACCATCGACGCCATACGGGCCGCCAGGAAGTTCGCGAAGTACAACGGCATCGCCCTCGCCAACAGCGACATCATCATCGTCGGCTACTCCGAGGGGGGGATGACCGCCATGGCCACCACCAAGGCCATCGCCGAGGATTCGTCCCTCACCGCCGAGTTCACCATCTACAGATCGGCCCCCATGTCGGGCCCCTACGACATCCGCGGCACCGCCGATGCGCTGATACAGTACAACACGAAGGTGGTACCCCACTACCTCTGCTTCATCATCCCGGCCTACGACAGGGCCTACGGCCTCAACCGGCCCCTGGACCACTACCTGCGGGAGCCCTACGCCACCTGGTTCACCGAGGATCCCATCCCCAGACCGGACGCCGAGGCGATCGCAGAGCTGCTCCCCACGAACTCCAGCGACCTCCTCCAGGACGCCTTCATCTACGACTACACCCACTACGGCGAGGTGCAGATAAAGGCCGCCCTGGACGACAACAACACCTATAAATTCAAACCGTTGATACCGATCAAGCTGTACGCCGGGAATGGAGACACCCACGTTCCCGTCGCCAACACCAATACGGCACTGGCCTATTTCGCGTCCGTCAGCGCCCCGTCCGTCACCAGTGACATCAAATCCGCCGGCGCCGGCGACCACGGGGCCCTGGTGCTCCCCTGCTTCTACGATGCCATCACCACTTATTTCCCGTGATACGGTGATTTCCGGCGCCTCCAGGCATGAACGGAAACGGCACGCCGCCTGAAACGGGAATGATCGCGGCCATCGTCCTGCCGGGGGCCGCCTGGCTCCACCGCGGGCCGGTGATATTCTGGCACACCCCCCTGCAGGGCGCCCCGTCGGATTACGGGCTCCCCCTGTGGGCCCTCTACGCCCTCTGGGTCCTCTTCCTGGCCCTCCTCTACCCCCTGTGCCGCCGGTACGCCGCGGTGAAGTTCCGCCCCGATGCCCCCTCCTGGATGCGGTACCTGTGAGGAGATTCCGCCGTATGCAGACCCTTCATCAGCCACAATAAATTTTCCATCCGTGCAGTTTTTCGCTAAGAATTGCCTTGACAAATTTCGATATATAGTCAGGATGCCTATGATGGTAACGCCGCAAATTCCTTCTATAATCTTACCCGCGATCAGTGACGTAAAATCATAGTAGTATTTGGGCCGACCCCTCGGGCATAATGCCAAACAACACTCAGGAGTTTCTCATGTCGAAAGGTACAGTAAAATGGTTCAACGATCAGAAGGGTTTCGGATTCATCACCTCCGAAGACGGCGGCGATGTCTTCGTTCACCACTCAGCGATCCTCGGTGAAGGGTTCAAGACCCTGCAGGAGGGCGCGAAGGTGCAGTTCCAGGTTGAACAGAGCGACCGAGGTCCCCGGGCCATTCAGGTCTCCGTCGAATAAGACGGCATCATCACGACACGGAAAAGGGGCTGTTCCGAAGGGGCAGCCCCTTTGTTTTATCCTCGCGCTGGCCGGCGCGCTCTCTCTAACGATCGCTCCTCCGCAGCAGCTCCTGTATCTCCCGCAGCAGCACCGGCGCATGTTCCCGTTCAATGAGGTGCCCCATCCCGTCAACGACCAGAAGCCTGGCCCCCGGGATCATGGCCGAATACTTCTCCGTGTGCCCGAGGGGTATAATCGGATCCTGCGTGCCGTGGATCACCAGCACCGGCACCCGTATCCTCCCCAGCTCGCCGTACCGGGAGCCCGATGCGGCGATGGCGGCGGAGTGCTGGCGGCTCGCCTCTGGGTTGAAGCCCCGGCGGCGGCGCATCTCGTAGAGTGTCGATCCCGCGATCTCCCTCAGGTCGGGCTCGTGGTCCCGCCCCCCCTGCAACAGTCGCATAAATCCGGCCGCAAACCGGGCCATCCCCCGCTCCCCCCCCAGTATGGCGTACCGCAGATAGAGCCGCACGATGTCACCCTGGACGCTCCCCTCCCCCCGGGGGAGCGCCGGGTCGTTGAAGTAACCCGAGGAGCTCATGGATGTCATGGAGCGCACCCTCCCGGGGTAGCTGATGGCCAGTCGCTGGGCTATCATCCCCCCCATGGAGATGCCGATGACGTGGGCCTTCTCCACCCCTGCGGCATCCAGCACCGCCACCGCATCCTTCGCCATGTCCTCCAGCGTGCAGGGACCGTCAATTCGGTCCGATATTCCCACGCCCCGATGATCGTAACGAATGACACGATATCCTGCCTTCATCAGGGGATCGATGAAGTAGTCTGGCCACCCCAGGGCCGTGGCACTGGCACCCATCACCAGGAGGACCGCAGTGCCGGGCCTCCTTGCGGTGCCGATGGACTCGTACCAGATATTCGCGCCGCGCGAGCGGGCGATCCCGGTCGTCCCCTTCACCAGCTCCGGGGGGCCGGTGCGAAGCACCTCGTCAATTGCCTCGTCGGTCCCCGGCGGAAGCGGCGGGGCGGAGATGCAGACCACGGCAACCGCCACGGCGGCCAGCAGCGCCAGCATGCCGGCGGCGACAGCAATTTTCTTGATCATGGTACTCCTCCTCTGTCTTTCAATCGTCCTGTCCCCGTCCCGCCGGCACGCGCACCGTGAAGACGGTCCTCTCCCCCCGCTGAAATCCGCAGGAGCCGCCCAGCTGCTGCGCCATGGTCTTCACCAGAAGCATGCCGAATCCGCTGGACTCCCCGATCGCAAACCCCGCCGGGAGACCGGCCCCGTCATCGGAGACGGAGAGCAGTATCTCATCGTCACGCCTCTCCAGTCCGATCCAGACCGTCCCCTTCCTGCCCCCCGGGAAGGCATATTTCAGCGCGTTGGTCAGCAGCTCGTTGACGATCAGCCCGATGGGGGCGGCAATCCTCATGTCGGCATCCACCGGGGCCATCTCGGTTTTCACGGTGACGGCCCCCATGCCGGTCACGTAGGTCCGGGAGATTGACTGGGCGATCTGCCCGATGTATTGGTCGAGGCGTATCCCCATGTCGCTGCCGGTGCGGTGGAGGATCGAATAGAGGTTCGCCATGGATTCTATCCTGCCGCGAAGGTTTTCCAGGGCGAGCCGCGTCTCGCCGCTCATGGCCCTGTTCTTCTCAAGCCCCACGAGGCTCGTGATCATGGCGAGGTTGTTCTTGAAGCGGTGCAGGAGCTCGCGGAACAGGGCCTGCTTCTCCTCCAGGGCCTGCTCCAGGGCCTGCTCCACCCGCCTCCGGACCGTGATGTCCTTTGACGTGCAGATCACCGACTGGACATTCCCCTCGCCGTTCCTGACTGGATTCATGCTGGCGATGTAGTAGCGGTCCCCGCCGGACCTCGGGAGGCGCACCTCTATCTCCCGGGGAACCCCCGATTCCAACACCTGCTTCAGGGTGGTAAAGCGCTGCTCCGCCTCCTCCCTGGGGAAGACCTCCCAGACCGTCCTGCCGACGATCTCGGAGACCGGCCGCCCCACGCTCTCGGCGAAGGTCCTGTTGGCGTACCGGTAGCGGCCGTCCGGGTTGAACGAATAGATTGGATCGCTCGACTCCTCCAGCACTATGCGGTACTCCTCCTCGCTCTCCCTGAGCACCCTGATGGCGGCCTCTCTCCGGAGCTCCTCCTCCTTCCGCTCTGTTATATCATGGATCACCACGGTGGCGCCGGTTATGGCGCCGCTGTCACCGTAGTAAAACATGTTCTTCAGGGTCACCCAGCGCGCGCTTCCGTCCTTCAGCCTGATCTCGTAATCGACGTAGGGTGATACGGGCTCCCCGGCGAGCATCTTACCCAGGCGCTGCCGGAAGACCCGCTGCCCCTCGCCGATTATGATGTCGGGAAGGCGCATGTTCATAAACTCTTCCCGGGAATAGCCGCTCATCTCGCACATGTAGTCGTTCACGCTGATCATGCGGCCCGTGGTGAAGTCGACCTCGTAGATCCCCGCCGGCACGTGGTCCACAAGATGCCGGTACCTCTCCTGGTTCTCCCTGAGGGACTGCTCCCGCTCCAGAATCCGCCTGTGCGCGTCGTGGAGCCTGAAGGCCATCCGTATCGACGCCAGAAGGACGGTGGCTCCCGAGTGCTTCACCACGTAGCCGTAGGAGGTGATACGCTCGGTCCTGTGCACCACCTCCGGCTCGCTGTGGCTCGACAGAAAGAGCACCGGAATGTCGCGCATCGCCAGTATCTGCTCCGCCGCCTCGGTGCCGTCCATCCCCTCCCCCAGGTTGATGTCCATGAGCACCAGGTCGATGTCGTCCCTCTCCCTGACGATGGCCACCGCCTCCTCGCCGGTTGCCGCCGCAACGACGTTATAGCCGTGATTTCCCAGCATGGCTGATTCGGACTCGGCGATCAGCAGCTCGTCTTCCACGAGAAGGAGCGTCCGCGATGGAGATCCTGTCATATTCACCCCTTGGCAGGAGATTCCCGCACGCCCCCTCGGTTCCCCCGGTCAGGAGGACAGGGGGGCACAATGCCAGGGGGAAGAATTATCCCGTAAAATGCAAGATTTTTTCCCCTTGGCCCTTCGTCGGCCACGTCATTATGGAGCCGTGACATCAGTCCAGCAGACGGCAGTTCCCCCGCTCAAGGCAGTCCCCGATGGTGTCCCCCCTCTCCGGCAGGCTCTCCACCATGTCGGTGAAGAGCGCTTCCGCCACGGCGGACGGATCCTCCGGCGTTGGCGGCTCGTTGAAGAGGTGGTAGAAGAACCCGTCGAGACAGCCCCGCTCGCTATGCGAATCGGATACGACGATGCTCCTCTCGTGCTGCAGATACAGGTCCAGCTCGCCGGTTGCCAGGTTGAACACGTGGAGAGAGCCGTGGATCGAAGACGAAACACTGTCGGTGTAGACCGTCACGCTGTCGGCCCCTCTCCCCCTCTCCTCACGTATCGGCAGCTCTTCCCTGGTCTCATACTGGGACATCTGGAAGGACTCGATGACCGGGACGACCACGTAGTTCAGGCCGAGGGCTCCCGAGAGCTCCCGAACCGCCCCCGCCTTCGGCGACGTGCCGCACCTCAGGTCCCACAGGAGTCCGTTGAGCAGCCCCTTCCCCCTCGCGTCGAGCCTGGAGAGGGTGTACCCGGCGCCCTGCACCGGCAGATCCCTTCTCTCCCCCCTGAACACCTTCTCAAGAAGGACCTCTGAATGCTCCAGCGTCCGGACCTTCGATCTGTTCACCGCCGGCGCGAGGTAAAGGTTCTTCTTCGAAAAGGTATCGTACAGAAATCCCTCCCGGATGCGGATGGTCTTCACACCCCCCGCGCATGAAATGCAGAGAAGGGTCAGCAGTGCCAGCGTCCGTTTCATGCGTCACCTCGACGATAACCTTTCTGAGCCGGGAACCCATCACCGGCCTTCATAAGTAAAGGCCAGAGGGGAGCCCGTGTCAACCGAATTCCGGGTGGCAGAGCTTCCAGGGGCACCCCCGGCCGGACACCTCCCCGGTGATGCTGGCCCCCCTCAGGGGTTGTGCGGCGGGATACGGGTCAGCACGTCACCGGGGGGAGGGGGAATGGCATAAAGGAATTGACACCGCCGCGGCCGATGCGAGTCCCCCTTTCTCCGGGGAGAACGCGCAATCCCCCTTTCAGATAGACCTGGCGGTGGACATATCCCTCACCGGGATCTCTGCGGCCGCGGCACTGGCCACCTACCTCTACGGCGAGAACCTCACCAGGACGCACTACTCAATCCGCTCCAGGAGCGGCCTAAACCGGCTGGACCGCTCCGTGATCGGCAACGACAGTGAGGGTTTCAGGATCGCCGGCGATATCGGCTCGGTGGCGGTCCCCGCCGCGGCGCTCTGCATGAGCCTGATGGAATACCCGCGATGGGGATGGAACGGTGTCGCCGAGGACTTCCTGATCGTCGGGGAAACCCTGGCGATCTCCTCCTGCCTTGAGAATATCACGGTGAACCTGTTCCCCCGGCGGCGCCCCTACATGTACGACCTGCGGCTGAAGCTGCGGAACGAACGGCGCACCGTCTGGGACACACGCTCCTTCTATTCCGGCCATGCCGCCTCACCCTTCGCCGCGACGACGGCCTTCTCCTTCATCTTCACGATGCGCCGGCCGCAGAGCCCCTGGGTGCCTCTGGTGTGGGCGGCCTCCATGGCCGCCTCCTCCCTCGTTGCAGTCAGCAGGCCCCTGGCGGGGGAGCACTTCTAGACGGACGTCATCGCCGGCTCGGTGATCGACGCCACCCTGGGCATCCTCGTCCCTGTCCTGCACCTGGACTCGTTCCGGGGAGCCGGGGAGGTGCGGATCGTGATCACCGGAACCGGCCTGGCCGCCTCCTGCTCCTTTTGAGGCGTTAAAAAAACCGTATCCCGGCGCTCAGGTGCACGTGAACATTGTGGAGGTTGTTCCTGTTCTTGACGCTGTAGAGCTCCTGTGGCAGTACCCCGCCGTCCCGGATGGTGACGATGTCCTGAAACAGCTCCAGCACCAGGGTGAGCTGGAGAAACCAGCAGGGGAAACCGCCGGAGCCCGGGAAGACGTTCCCAAGCCCCAGCCCCGTGATGTACCCCTCGCCGTGAAAGCGTATTGTGTAATCGTCGATCTCCTCGGAGAAGGCCTCGAGGTATTCCGGCGCCCGCAGGCCCCTGAGCCAGAAGACGCTCATGCCGTAGCCGGAGAAGAGCCTGAGGAAGGGATTGACCGTTTCCGAATCGTTGAAAAACGGGAGGCGCAGCAGGATCCCCAGATAGAGTGACGTGTCCCACATGTAGGCGCTGAAATCGTCGATCCTGAAATAGTGGTACACACCGTCCGCCATCATCTGGTAATTCACCACGGTCATGTCGTGGAAATACCCGAAGCTGATGATCGCCCCCACTTCGATGCCCAGGTGGTCGCCGAACCAGTATCCCACCGCCGGCATCACGTGGCATCCCGCATAGCTCTTGTTCTGCGTATCGTTTGAGATCGATCTCACCAGGGAATAGCCGAGGCCGGTAGTCATGTACCATCCGGAACGCCATGTGGACATGGCGTATTCGTTGTCTTCCCTTGTCATCTCATACTCATGGACGGCGTCGCCGCCGTCCTTCTCCGCCCCCGCGGCGGCGCGGGGAGCCGGCAGGAGCAGCAGGAGTGATATCAGAAGGATCGGCCTCATGCGCACTCCTCAGAACCTGAACGAGAGGGAGATCACCATCGTCTTCCCCGATGGATCGAAGGAGGGGGAGAACCGGTAGTTGCTCCCCGGGAGCAGCGCGAAGGGGTTGAGAATGTACCCCGCAATATGGGCGATCGTATAGGGCATACTCAGCAGCCGGCAGCTCAGGTATTCCAGGGTCATCCCCACGAGGGCCCCCAGCACCGGGGTCTGAAACATGTCCTGGATGCTCGGCTGCTCCGTCACCACCTCGATGGTGAATTCGAAGAGGAGATGGGCGGCGAATCCCCAGAGAAGCGATCCGCTCTTGGAATACCCCCTGGAGCGGAAGAAGAGATAGTAGCATGTCCCCGACAGGGTATGGCCGATGAGATTGTAATCGAAGCTGTCCTTGTCGAAGTGCGGCTGGTAGATGTTGGTATACCAGTTCCTGAAGGAGCCGTGTTTCCTGATGGTCTCCCACTGGAAGGCGAAATAGTACACCCACTGGAAGGCGTAGACGATCCCCACGTTCACAAAGCGTTCCCGCAGGGTGATGTCGTTCCTGAGGACGTGTTGGAAGCCGGCGGGAGTGACGGACCGCTCCCGCTCAACTGCGGCGGCTGCGGCCGCCTCCGCCTCCGGCGCAACCTGTGGCGCCAGATCGTTCGGATTGGCCGCGATGGAGACCTGCATGATCACCGCGACGAGGAGTATCATCCACGGTCGCCGCGAGGAAATCCCGGGTGCGTGATGCCCGTCGATGGTGCCCGCTTCGGGATACGGCGCACGCGGCCGTCTGTTCCTTCTCTCCGACATGCAATTCATCTCTCTACTCCCCGCGCCGGAGGCCTCCATCCTCCGGACCGTCGTTTCCGTGGCCCCGTACCGCCGGTGCTCCTCTTCCGTGGCGGCTGGGGACCGCAATGAGGACTGGTCCATCAGAATCCCTCCGATCCCCCATGGAGCAAGGCACAATTCATTTAGCCAGCTAAATAATTCCCAGCAGATTGTCAAGCCCGTTTACTTAGCTAGCTAAATAATAATATTTTTTCGGATTTTTTTCTGCATCCCATCATTGGGACCATGGAATTGACAATACCTGTTTGTCGCCCTGAATCCCCGGTCAGCTCCGAGAGCCTCGTCGTGAGCGATTCGCATTCAATGAACGATATTTTCTATGACGTACTCAAGGCAGATACCATTCGTCCATCATTCTCCCCGGCTCATATTAACCAACTGTTCAGTTACTTTATGCTGATATCATTATTATTTATTGCCATACAAGACCATTCCGGCATCCCCGGAGACTGCCGGCCGGAGGGGATCTATACCCCCCGGATCGCCGCCCCCCCGTTCACAATGCCGTAGAGGACCAGGTCCAGCACGCTCTTCTCGCGATCCTGTAAAAATCCTTTCTCATCGGTAATTGGAATCTGCAGAAACGACTGCGCCAGAGGGAGTCCCATAATATGGAGGATCGCACCCATGCCGATGATGCTGACGCAGACGCTGTTGGTGTCGATATCGCGGAAGACACCGGCGTCCTTCCCCTTTTCGACGACCTCCTTGATCCTGTCGATTACGTTGAGCGCGGGGTTTACGGTACTGCGGCTCCTGTTCATTGCCCGCACCACCATCTCCGGCTCCTTCACAACCGCGTCGATTAGGATTGTGGTCTTCTCTGTGTTCTCGTTCAGCATCCGGAACATGAGCAGTATCAGCCGCTCCAGTATGCCATTGTAGTCCCCGCCCTCGTTATTCTCCTGATCGAAATCGGCTATCGTATCATCGCCGATCGTCATGAAGAGGTGGCAGAGGAGCTCGTAGTAGAGGTTTTCCTTGCTGTTGAAATAGTAGTAGACCATGGCCTTGTTGACGCCGGCCTTCGCCCCGATCTCGTCCATGGTGGCGCCGTGGGAGCCCTTCTGGGCGAAAACCGCCTTCGCTGATTCCAGTATCCTGGTCTTGCTGTCGATTCTGTTTGAACCGCTCATCTGGCCGTCTCTTTTTCAACGATATCGTTTGACTATAGAGTTTGACATTGGATTTAACGATATTGTTTATTTATGGTTTTTTGACTCTATCGTCAATACTATATATCCTTTTTCTTATTTTTGCCCCATTCGAAACATTCGTTCTAATTGGAGGGACCAGTACAGAACCGGTACATGTCATTACGACATCTTCCCCCGCACAGTGTCTCCGGGGCGGTTGAACTCACCCATGACAAGGGGTCCCACATTACGGGAGCATACCGAATCCTCAATTGAATCCACGATACCGCTCCCGGGAGACCAGGCCTCAGGTTTTTCATCTCCTGTCCCGCACGCTCTCCCCCGCGAGGAGGGTGCCGTCGATCTCGGCCCGCAGGGGCCTGCTCCGGCGGTTCAGTATGTTGTCCCTGAGCCAGCGGGAGGCGAGGAACCCCATGTCATAGATCGGCTGGCGGATAGTGGTGAGCAGCGGCTTGTATACCCGGCGCAGCGGCGAGTCGTCGAATCCCGTCACCGACAGGTCTCCGGGAACGGAGAGACCGGCGGCGTTGAGTTCGTTGATCAGGTTCAGGGCCATGTAATCGTTGAAGCAGATCACCGCGTCGCATCCGCGCCCGGAAAAGGTGGTCGCCACGGCACGGTCCACGGCGAGGATCGAGGGGGCGTTCACCACCAGCTCCTCGCGGAAGGGGATACCCCCCTCCTCCAGGGCGGCCCGGTATCCCCTGAGCCGGTCGATGTTGTTGGGATTGGGCCCGTTCCCCAGATAGCCGATGGTGCGGTGCCCGACGGCAATCAGGTGCTCCCCCAGGGCGAGGGTTCCCTTGAACCAGTTGCATGAGACGTAGTTCTGGTCGGCGATGAGCCGGCTGAGGTAGATGCAGGGGATGCCCATCTTCGCCACATGGCTCCGCATCCCCTCCGGCATGGCCCGGTAGGCCAGGATCACACCGTCGGCGCGGGGGGCGCCCCCGGTCCCGAAGGCCCCGGAGTCCGGTGATGCGATCACCTCGATGCGCTTCTTTTCCCGGGGGAAGGCCTCGTTGATGGAGCCGATGAGCTCGGTGATATTGAGAAAGGGATTCACCGAGAGCTCCTCCTCCTCGGGAATGACCAGCACTATGATGAGCTCCGAGCGGGCCAGGGGCCGCTTCCGTCTCTGGAGAACGAAGCCGTACTCCTCCGCCACCTCAAGGATCCTTTGCCTTGTCTCCGCGGCGATGCCGGGCTTGTTGTTCAGCACCCTGGAGACGGTGCTGAGGGAGACGTTGCAGCGTCTTGCGATGGTTTCGAGGTTCAGCGCTTCCATCTTCATCTCAATACCGGCCGTACAGCGGCCCGAAGGCGGCACAGGCCCTGAAATCGGCCCCCTGGGGATCCGCGGTGCCGAAGGAATCCCACGCCGCGGGCCTGAAGAGGCGCTCCGGCGCCACGTTGTGCATTGCCACCGGTATCCGCAGCATGGAGGCCAGGGAGATCAGATCGGCCCCCACGTGACCGTAGCAGAGGGCGCAGTGATTGGCACCCCACCGGTTCATCACGTCATAGACGTCCCCGGCATCGCCGCCGTCGGTCTCGGGGACGAAAAAGGTCCTGGGCCAGGTGGGGTCGGTCCTGCGCACGATCTCCCGCTCCATCTCCGGGGGCAGGTCCACGGATCTCCCCTGGATCACCTGCAGCACCGGCCCCAGGCCCTTCACCAGGTTCAATCGGGTCATCGTCATGGGCATCCCGCCGCGCGAGCGGTACGACGAGGAAAACCCGCCTCCCCTGAAGGTGGCCAGCTTCGCCGGTCCCCAGCGCGTCGCGGCAACGCAGGCCCGGGCCTCCTCCTCCGTGATCTCCCAGAAGGGCTTCATGGCCGGCTCCCCCCCCCGCTCCTGGCACCCGGTCCCGTCGAGGGCCGCGGCGCCGGAGTTGGTCAGGTAGATGAATCCCCCCGCCAGCGCCCCCCCGGGCCTCCTGCCGGTGACCCGCCGGATCGCCGCGGGGCTCCAGAGGGTGCGCACGTCAGCAAATATCTGGGCCGTGCCGGTGAGCAGCCGGCCGAAGAGCATCGACAGGGCGTTCAGCGAATCGTTCTCCGTGGCGATGATATAGGGCTCACGGATGCCGTTCCAGTCGAAGGAGGAGTTCAGCATCGCCTCCATGAAATCCCCGCTGGGCATGAAATCGGTCCACTGCCGCTGCCCCTGGAACCCGCCGGCGATGGCGTTGTGACCCTCCGCCTCCTCCTGGTATCCCAGGTCGGCCAGCGCCCGGTTCCCCACCATGAGGTCCCGGGCGATCAGGGCCATCTTCACCGAGGTCTCCCACCGGCGCCCCCTCTGCTCCCGCGATTCCCGGCGATCCGGGGGATTCGGGTCCTCCGTCTCGATGCAGTGCGCCTTCACCCACGCCATGGCCCGGCGGTATTCATCGCCATCGTAGATCTCACCCTCGATCCGTCTCGTGAACTCGGACATGTCCACGTACTGGCAGCGCATCCCCAGATAGGCCTGAAAGAAATCCGGGTCCACGATGGACCCGCCGATCCCCATGGAGACCCCGCCCATGGAGAGGTAGGAGGTGCCGCGCATGGTGGCCACCGCGACGGCGCAGCGGGCAAAGCGGAGCAGCCTCTCCCGCACGTCGCCGGGGATTTCGAAGTCCTCCTCGTCCTGGACATCCCTTCCGTATATCTTGAACGCCGGCAGCCCCTTCTGCGCTGCCGCCGCCATGGCGCCGGCCAGGTACACCGCCCCGGGTCTCCGCGTACCGTTGAACCCCCAGATCGCGGTGGGTACCGCGGCGTCCATCCCGATGATCTCCGAGGCGTAGCACCAGCAGCGGGTCACGTGGATGATCCCGCCGGCATACTCCCGCCGGAAGAGCTCATGGGCCCGCGCCGATTCCGCCACGCCCCCCACGGCGATCTCCGGTACCACGCAGCGCAGCGGCCGGCCGCACGGGTGGCGCACCTCCTTCGACAGCAGATCCGCCACCGACCGGGCCATGGCCATGATGGGAGCCTCGAGGGATTCCCGGACGCCGTCTCTGCGCCCGTCGATCACCGGAAGGATGCCCATGGAGGGGAGTTCGTTGTTACGCCTGTTTTCCCATCGCGCTTCTGCCATCGACTCCTCCTATCGCCCGAAGCGCCTCCTGAAGAACTCGATGCTCCTGCGCACCGCCGGGTCCGGGTCAACGGTATAGCCGAAACCCAGCTCCACCGCCAGGTATCCGTCGTATCCGGAGGTGGCGAGGCGATCCAGAAAGACCTCGAAATCGATCACCCCCTCCCCCATCACCAGATGGTCGTCCGTGACCCCGCCGTTGTCGTCGATGTGGTAGTGGCACCTGCGCCCCCCCACCTTTTCCACCACGTCGGAGAGGGATTCCCTGTTCATGTAGCAGTGGCCGGTATCCACGAGGATCCCCATGGCGACGCCCAACTCGTCCAGGGCCCGGAGGCCGTCGTCCACCGTCACCACCAGGTCCGTCTCGTAGCGGTTCCCCGGCTCCAGCAGGAGCCTCAGCGGCATCCCTTCGGCGTGCGCCAGGAGCTCCCGGAAGCTCTGCATCATGGCCTCCCACCCGGCGCGGGCGCTCTGTCCGTAGAGCGTGTAGCCGGGGCAGAGACTCACCAGTGGGGATCCCAGGGCCGCCGCGACGTCGATGCTTCTCCTGATGTAGTCGACGCTGGTCCTGCGGATGTCCTCGTCGCCCGCGGCGAGATTCGAGGGATAGCGGAACTGCGCCGGGATGAAGTTTGAAACGGCGATGCCGCATTCCTCAATGGTCTCACGCACCGCGGCGATGCGCGCCCCCGTCATGTCGTCGCAATAGGCATGGGGCCGCCCCCCCCAGAGCTCCACGGCGTCGAACCCGAAGGCCGCGGTACGGCGGATCGCCTCCGCCAGAGGATACCGGTAATACACGAAGGTGGACAGGCTCGTTTTCATTCGCCCTCCTCCAGGTCGGGGAAGGGATTGTTCCACTCCCGGACCGTCTGCGGCGAGAACATCGCGGGATCCGCCGTCACCAGCGGCGGATAGGCGAAGGCCAGCGCGTCGTTCCTGATCTCCTGCGGGGGGCAGTCACCGCGGTAGGGGGAGATAAGCAGTCTGAAGCGCTCGCTCCTGCCGCCGTAGGAGGGGGCATAGGGCTTCAGATGATCCGAGGCGGATGCGTAAATCGCGGCGAGCCTCCCCAGGCCCGTACGGGCGGCCGGACTTTTGAGCTGGCCTCCGTCGTAGCTTCCGAAGGGGTTCAGGAAAACCCGCCTAGTGCCGCCGACGCGGCGCGCTCTCATGGGGCAGAAGGCCATGGAGGTGAGGGCCTCCGCCGTCTGGGCCACCAGCAGGCCCCGCCGCCCGTCGGATACCGCCACCCATCCGAAGGTGACGTGGTTATTGAAGGAGTCCAGGTCATCGTTTTTCGAGAATCCGGAGTAATCGGGCTCGTAGCTGGAGACGTCGCCGAAGTAGTTGTGCTTCCACACCCGAAGCGGAGGACCGGAGAGGGCGGGCGATATCTGGCAGGGCATCACCTCACGCCATCGGGCGTCCCACCGCCTCTGGAGGCGCTGGGACTTTGCCTCGTCATATCCGCCGAAGGGGGTACGGGGATAGGAGACATGGACGGTGAGGTACAGATACGGGAGGTCCCGGTGCAGGATGAATTCCCTCTCCACGGTCACCGTGCGGCCCCCCTCCGACCGGAACGACGCCGACCCCCTAGTGCGCCTCAGGGCGACGCACCCCCCGGCCGGCAGACCCGACCGCATAATCCGCCACTGCTGGATCTCATACAGGCGCCCCCCGTAATTCACTGCACTGGTGAGAAAGGGCTCCGTCGACCACTCCTCGCCCTGAAACTCCATGGCACTGCATTCGCCCCGGCTGTCAAAGCGGAGCGCCAGGACGCCGTTGGAAAGGCGCCGCTCCTCCGCCTGGAGCGTCGATTTCCTCCCCCCGTTCCCGGGAAAAGCGCAGCGGTAGGTCCGCCGCCCCCCGCCGTCGATGGGGCTCACGAAGAGCAGTTCACCCGGGGCGTCGTCTTCGCCCGGCAGGACCGTTCCGGTCACGGCGGGTCCACCGTGAGTCTCCAGGGCCGCCGTCTCTCCGCCGGGAACCATCGCCAGGGGGAGCCGCACCAGGGACCGCGACGGGAAGAGGGGATAGGTCACCGCCCCGGTGGATTCGCCGCGGGGATAATCGATGAGGGTGATCTCACCGCTCCCTGCGGCCGCACCCCCCGCCCCCCCGATCGCCAGGTCCAGGGCGCCCGCCGCGCGCTCCACCGAGGAGGCCACCAGTTCCCCGGCCCTGATGAGCCGCGTTCTGTTCATCACCGGTGCTGCCATGCCGAAGTGGGTAGTGGAGAGCGCCTTCAGCCTGTCCTCCAGGGCGGATTCCAGGCGCCCCCTGATTTCGGCGCTCCCGCCCTTCAGCGCGCGGGCCTGCAGGGCGCAGACACGGGAACGGTCGATACCGGTCCAGAGGGCGTGATTGGACCACTTCTCCATCCAGCTGGAGAGGCCGTCGAAGCTTCCGTCCGCCGTATCCTGCGCCAGGGCGACCTCCCCCACGGGGGGATGGGACTGGAGATAGCGATAGGGGGTGGTGAAGCGTATGAAATCCAGATCCCGGACGCTCTCCACCATTCCCCGGAGGCCCCGGAAGATGGAGAAGAGGCTCTTCAGCACCGGCAAATCCATGCCGATCCAGAACTCGTCGTCCGCGTCCATGTCGATGCACAGGAGAAGGTCCCGTGGCTCCTCCATCGCCAGCTGGCTTTTCCTGAGGCGTTTCACCCAGCCCCGCAGCGAGAGGTTGTCCACCAGGTCGCCGGTATTGCAGCAGGGTATCACGGTGATCGACCCCTCGACGCCGGGACAGACCAGCGTCATGGGATTGTAGCGCCGGTGCGGCGGCAGTGGCGGGATGAAGGACCCGAAGCAGTTGAAGGGAATGGTGCTGTAATAGAGACTCAGCGCCTCGGCACCGTAGTGCCGATAGAGCCTCAGGAAACTGGGGGTGTACATCATCTCCTGGGGCCGCACCACCGGCGCGAAGTCCCCGAAGATATCCCGCAGCCCGGAGCCGGCCCGGTTGGAGACGGACCTCGTCACCGCCTCCTGGAATTCCCTGGCGTCGTGGCCGCTCAGGAGCCCGTTGTTGTAGGACATCAGCTGTATCTCGTCGATCCCCGAGGCGGTGCGCCGCTTCCATGCCGTCAGGATGTCGGGGCAGTGGCGGGGGATTATCCTTTCCAGGGAGAAATAATTTTCGATGTCCCAGGTGCCGCGTACGGGCACACCGGCGGCGTTGTATCCGTCCAGCACCTCCAGGATACGGCGGATGATGCGGATGTCCTTGCCGAAGCCCAGCTCGTCGGGGGTGTCCCCGCGGTAGGAGTGGTAGAAGTTCACGTGAAACCGGAAGGCCAGATGTACGTTGACGTCTACGGGATCAATGCGTTTCATCTCCAATCTCCATACGGCGTCTCAGCCGCGGCGGCGTATCATCAGCCGCTTCAACTCCTCCTCCTCGCCGGCGGAGTAGGCAAGCCCCTTCCGCCGCGCCGTCAGGAACACGTTCAGGCGATCATGAATCTCCGGTGTGAGGCGGTAGCGCAGGGCGTTGAACAGCCCGGCGAGAATGAACACCGCCGGCACGACCACCAGGATGAGCCGCAGGGAGAGGATGAAGGCGTCGGACTGCTGCTGCTGCACTAGGCGGGTTACCCCCTCCACCGTCTCCTCCACCGGCTTCCGGTAGCCGGTAAAGGCCAGCAGGTATGATACGATGAAGATACCCACCGCGGAGCCGAACTTGCGCATGAAGGTCATGATTCCGGAGAACATCCCCTCACGGCGCATTCCGGAATAAAGCTCGTCCACGTCCGGCACGTCCGGCATGATGGAATAAACCATCACGTAGATCCCGCCGCTCCCCACGCCCACCAGCACCCCGAAGAGGTAGATCGCGAAATGGGGATTGCGGGGACCCAGAAGGAGGCTCATAACAATCACCGCGAGCCACTCCACGCAGGCGATCATGTAGCTCTTCTTCTTGCCGATCCTGCGGCTGATCAGTGCAAAGAGGGGGATGCTGAGCACCTGGGTCACCAGCATGGCCCCCAGGACGTAGTTGGTCTCGGATGCCCGGCCGATGTAGTAGGTCATGTAGTACATGATGATGGACATCAGGATGTCCATGGCGGTGAGCGCGAAGAGATACATGAAGAGCGCGTTCACGAAGGTGGGGGTCCTGAAGGGCTCGATGAATGACCGCTTCAGGTCGAAGGGGGCCATCTCCTTCTGAAACTCCGGCCGCTCCCTGGTGGCGAAAAAGGTGGCCAGAAAGGGGAGCGAGAAGACGAGGCCGAAGACAAGGGCCATGACGAGATACCCGGCCCTCTGGCCCTGGAAGCTCTTCACGATCTCCATGGGGATCAGCGCGCAGGTGAGCGACGAGACCATGGAGAAGATCATCCTGAAGGTGGTGAGGGAGGTCCGCTCGTTGTAATCGGTGGTGAGCTCCGACGCCAGCGAGAAATACGGGATCATGACGATGGTGTAGCTGGTGGCGAAGAACACATAGGCGGCCAGCACGAAGGCGAAGCGGTGCATCTCTTGAGTGAAATCCACGGGGAACCACATCATGGTGAAGGAGAGAAAGACCAGCACCACCCCGGCCAGGAAATAGGGGCGCCGTCTGCCGAACCTGGTTCTGGTGCGGTCCGAGATGATCCCCATGAAGGGATCGGTGACGGCATCCCACACCTTGCTCACCAGGAACACGGTGCCCGCCAGCACCGGGCTGATGAGCAGTACGTCGGTCAGGAAGTAGAGATAGAAGAACCCGATGATGACCAGTGATCCCCCGCCGAAGATATCCCCGGCACCGAATCCGAGCTTTGTCCTGAGGCTCAACGCCTCTCCCCGAATAGATTGATCTTTCATGGCGCCCCCCTCTGTAATTCAGAATATTTTCACTATTTGAATGCAAATTTTGCAATTCTTTTTCTGTATATGATCGATTTTTTATTCAGTTCTTCCTGCTGTAGGTCGCCCTGAAACAGGGGGCCAGAGCCTCAGCCGAAGGTGATCCGGGAATGGATAGTGGAGAGTAAATGATACCCGCGGCAGAATCGGGTCAGCGGAGCCCGCTACGAAAAGCCGGGATCTCCCCCTGGAGAACCCAGGGGCCCAGCGCCGGGACGGCCCCTGGGGGGACACTGGGGCCAGAGCCCCCCCTCAGTGCAGGAGCGACCGCATGATATCCTGGATGAAGTGATCGTAGGTGATCCATATCCCGAAGTGGAAAACCCTGTCCAGGGCCTTTACCCCCAGGTACCAGAGGGCGCAGCCCCCCGCAAGGAACGATACGGTGAAACAGGATGCCATGGCCCATCGCCCCGCCAGGGAAGCAACCGCGCCGGTTCCACCCCACACCGCCGGCACCCGGTTTTTCACCTCGTTAAAAAGGAAGGCCGCGAGGAAGCAGAGAGCCTCCAGCACAAGGTATCCCAGCACCCTCACCGGGCGTCGCACCAGCACCACCCGGTATGAGCCCCCGTGCCCCGACCGCACCATCATCCGGGGCCGGCCGCCCTCTGTCATCCTCACCACCTCGACCGCCCAGGAAGCCTCGCCATCGCCGTGAAAGTGCACCGGCCTTTCGGATATGCCGCCGTCGACCCCGGAGATCCCCGCCGCGATGGTGGTACCGGGGACGCCCGCCCCATCGATCCTGAGGAGGTAGACGGTACCCGCCGCCGCCTCGAAGGGCATGGCATGCCAGCGGTTCGGCACCACCCTGATGATCCAGGCCGGACGCGCCCAGAGGCCGGCCGCCCCCAGGGCCATGGCAATGAGGGCCAGGGCCGCCAGAAAATTTCTCGCCGACACCGCCGCGGCGTAGCGGAGAAAGAAGCGCCGCGAGCGCGGCACGGGCCGTTCCCCCCTCCCCGTAACCTCAAGTGAGGCAGGCCAGCGGAAGGCCGGCTTGTGCACCCTGTCGCCCGGGGAGAGGGACTCCCACCGCTTTCTCGGCAGCATGAGGGAGGAGAGCCGGCCGCCCGAGGCCAGGAGAACGCCGTGCACGAGCCCCCCCCTCGTACCACCGCCCTCCCCGGCGGGCCGCGGCTCCCGGAGGCCCAGCATCGACGCCGCCCCTCTCTTCAGGAGGAACCGATCCGCCACGGTACCGGATACCGGGAGGCACCAGGCGAAGAGGGTGCCGGCGACAAACCTCGCCACGAGCGGCGCCGCCAGGAAGAGAAGTACCAGCGTCATGTTCCATCCCCCGGCCTCTTCGCTGAAGTAATACAAGCAGGACTGTACGCCTCCGATGAATTCCATAAATCCCCCCCTGTTCGGGACTGAAGGCCCGCCTTGACCGACAGTACGCTATGATCGCCCTTATGCCGCAGGGCCCTCCCCGATATCGATCACCACCACGGTGACGTCGTCCTCGAAGCGCTTCTCCGGCAGGATCCATTCCCTCATCCGGGCGGTGAGCGCACCGGCGAACTGGCTCGCCGGGAGGCCCCCCCTCTCCCTGATGAACCGCTGGAACGACCCGTTGCCGAACTGCTCGCCGTCGATGTTCCTCGCCTCCAGAAGGCCGTCGGTGATCATGATGATCTTGTCGCCCCGCCCGATCGCCATCTCCCGGGTGGCGCACGACAGTTCGTCGAAATACCCGATTACCCTCCCCCGGGGCTTGAACTCCTCGATCACTCCGAGCCCCCCCCTCCACACCATCAGCGGCGGATGGCCGGCGCTGGCGAAGAGGGCCCTCCCCTCCCCGGGATCGATGACCAGGTATCCGGCGGTGAGGAAGTTCCCCTCCATCTGCTGCCGGAGCCTCCGGTTCATCCCCTCCAGAAGCAGTGCGGGGTCCTCGGTGCTGCCTGACTCGTAATCGAATATGACCTTGGCCATGAGCGAAATCAGGGCCGAGGGCACCCCGTGTCCCGATATGTCGGAGATGAGTATCCCCAGCCTCCCCCCCTCCATGTGGCGGAAGGCGTAGAAATCCCCCCCCACGCTTACCATGGGCATATAGACCGTGGCGACGGTCATCTCCCGCAGGTCCGGATTCTCCGCCGGGAGTACCGACATCTGGATCTGCCGCGCCAGCCGCATCTCGTAGGTATAGCCGTAATACCTCCTGTTGAAGTCGACGATGCGGTACACGACGATAACACCGATGGAGAGGACGAAGACCAGCATGCCCCAGTGCTGGATGAATCCGTAGCGAGGGAGCATCCCCATGTCCACCAGCGAATCCCGTATCCCGGTGGCGATGAAGACGAGGATGCCGAAGACGAAGAGGTACGATTCCCTGTTCCCCTTCCAGAAGGTGTTTGCGATGATCAGTATCAGCACCGAGATGCCGGCCAGGACCATGATGTTAAAGGGAAGTATCGTCGCCATCACCGGCACAAGCCCCGCCAGGGCAAGCGACAGGGACAGGACGGAATAGGAAAAATAGGCGATGACGAAGACCAGGATCGCCCTGTGGAACCTCGTCTGGAAGGTCTGATAGATGAAGCCGGTGATCGCCGAGACGAATATGTACACGCCGGCGAGCCGCATGTAGAGCCAGGCCAGCGGCGCTTCCACGATGAGCTCCTTGATCCTGGTGTCGGCGATGGTGCCCAGGCCGATGAAGAGGGACGCCAGGATGAAGAAGATGAAGATCGACCCGCCGGCCTCGAAATCGTCCCAGCGTCTCCTCATCCTGGTGATATAATAGAAGAGCACCAGGAGCCCCAGTATGATGAAGACGATGCCGATGGAAAACTTGAAGATATCATCCTTCACGATGTGCCTGAGGTGGTCAGCCTGCGAGCCGATCACGGCCGACGAGATGCCGATGGATTGGAAGTCCGAATGAAACCTGAAATAGAGCCACCGGTCCGCGAAATCCCCGGGGAGCCTCACCAGGTGAAACCACTTGTAGCCGGCGAAGATCCCCTGGCCGGAATCGTCGAACCTCCCGAAGCGGTAGACCGGCCGCTCCTCCAGGAACACCTGGCATACCTCATGGATCCCGGAGGTGAGGATCGCCGGCGATTCCCACGCGCCCCGCGGGAGCTTTACCCGGAGCCAGAGGTGATCGCGCCCGCGGCGCTGCGGCGGTTCGTAGGGGAGCTGAAGGGGTATCCACCGGGCGCCCTTCACCGCACTCCATTGTGGCGCACCGGCAGCGTCACCGGGGAAATCCCCCCAGTGGTACTGGAACCTTTTACCCAGCGATACCGGCGGTGCCACATCGCTCCCCTCGCCGCCGCACCCTGCCGCTCCGGAAAACAGCAGAATAGCGCAGGCGCATGCCCTCAGCAGCCGTTTCATGGCTCCAGAGGAGACACTACAATCCGCGGATTGTCAAACACCTTTTGGTGATCGGGCCGCGATGTCCATAATGCCCCCCGGCCGCGGCTGATCATCGCATTTTCCTTGGCCTCCGGGGATTAAATAATTGACGTACCCGGCACGACCGGTATTATATCAAAGGAATACACACATCCACCACACCGGGGGGTCCTATGGATCGAAAAATATTCAGGGTGATCTTCATCCTTCTTCTCTGCCAGTGTATCGGCTGCGTCGCCATTTACCGGAGCATGCGCGACAAGAGGGATCGCAATTATCAGGAGGGCGTTGCCTTCTACAAGCAGCACAAGATCGCCGAGGCACACGAATGCTTCGACACCGTCGTGGACATCGAGCCCGAGTACAGGGACGCCAAGCGATACCTGCGGAAGACCACGCGGCTTCTGGCGCTGAAGGAGCGTCGCGTGAAGCAGAGGGCAAACATCAACTACGAAAGGGGCGTCGCGATGCTCAACAGGCGGCGCTACGATGACGCCCTAAGGCTCCTCCTGCTGGCGCAGCAACAGGACCCGGACCACGAGGAGGTGGAGGACAAGATCGACGAATGCCGGGAGAAGCTCGCCCCGAGATTCGATCAGCTCATAAAGATCGCCGAGCGGCAGTACGACCGCAAGCAGTACATCCCGGCCTACCGGACATACCTGAAGGCCAGGGACTATGATCCCTCCAGTATGCAGGTGGGATCCCTGCGGCGAAGGATCGAGGGCAAGCTGGAAGACAACGCCGAGAAGTACTACGACCGGGGAAGGGAGCTGTACAACAGGCGGCAGTACGCGGCGGCCCAGCGTCAGTTCCGGATGGCGCTGCGGGCGCACCCCTGGTATGAAGACGCCAGGGAGTTCCTGAACAAGACATCCGGCAGGCTCAACCTGGACAAGAACTACACCGCTGCGGTCACCATGTTCAACAGGGGCAACTACTTCGGCGCGAAAACCGCCTTCAACCAGGTGAACAGCATCGAACCGAGCTACAAGGCGACTGAGCAGTATCTGTCCAGGATCTCCGGCGCGCTGGCCGGCCAGGCACCGGCGTTCTACAACTCCGGCGTGGCGCTCTATGACAAGGGCAACTACCAGGCCGCCATCGGGGAGTTCAACAAGGTGCTGGCGATCAACCCGGGCCACACGCAGGCGCAGGAGTACCGACAACGGGCGCAGACAAAACTGGATATTCAAAAATCTCTGGGAGGATCACAGTGATGAACAGAAAAGAGATGCTGGACGACTACCTGCAGAAGCACGAGGTGCCGGAGCTGATCGCGAACAAACTGAACGCCAATTCCTTCCTCACTGACAATTTCGCCTACAGCGCCATGAGGATCGGCAACTCCATCGGCGACCTCTTCGACATCTCCATCGAGATAGTCCTCCTGGAGGAGGTGGCGAAAAGGTTCAATCTGATACTGAACACCACCGAGCACGCCGAACTCCACTCCAGGGGAGTGACAGAGAAGGACCTGGACAGCCTCATCAAGGGAGCGGTGCTCTTCGAGAACATCAAGCACAACAAGAAACAGTACAAGCACTCCCTGAAGGAGATATCGGACTTCACCCGCAAGCAGATGGACGAGATCATCAGGTCCTCCTGAAAGGAGGACCCTCCCCCCCGGGGGAGCGTCCCAACGCCGGCGGCCCTTCCGGGCCGTTATTTCTTCATCCCGGTAATCTGGTAGATGTCGATGGGCTTCGCCTTCCCCTTCACCCTGACCGGCTCGAGCTTCTTGCCCACGAACTTCCCCTTCGTGGCGGTGGAGAGCACGTTCTTGGAAACGATGATGGTGCCGGCGTCGGCCTGTGAGCAGAGCCGGGCCGACAGGTTCACCGCATCGCCGATGGAGGTGTTGTCCATCCTGTCCCGCGAGCCCATGCGTCCGTGAACCACGTCGCCGCTGTGGATCCCTATACCCACCTCGACGGTGATCTTGTTCTCCTTCATCCTCTTGTCGTTGAGCTTCTTGATCGAGTCGATGATCTCGATGGCGGAGGCGAAGGCGTGGTCCGCCTTCCCGGGACCGGAGAAGACCGCCATGACCTCGTCGCCGACGAACTTGTCGATGTCGCCCTTGTTTTTCTTGATGATCTGCGCCTGGAGATCAAGGTACTCGTTCAGTATGCTCACCACGTTTTCCGGCTCCAGCTTCTCCGACATGGCGGTGAATCCGCGGATATCCGAGAAGAGGAAGGCGAAATTCTGCCGCTTGCCGCCGAGCCCGATGTCGCCGCTCTTCGAATGCTCCCTGATCATGGAGATGGTCGATTCCGATACGAACTTCTGCATCTGCAGCTTCTCCCGCAGGTGGTTTATCAGGTTATTGAACTCGCCGCCGAGCTCGCCCAACTCGTCGTGCCTGTTGATGGAGAGCTCCACACCCAGGTCCCCGTCACGCACCCTGTGCATCCCCGACGAGAGCAGGTTGATCGGCTTTACCATGCCCCTGGCCACGAAGACGGAGATGGCAACCCCCCCGCAGAGGATCAGCACGCCCAGGATGATGATATAGAGCCGCATCCTGTTGACCGGACCAAGGATCGACTCCTCGGTGAAGACCACCTCGATGACCCCCACCGGGACGTTGAAAAACTTGAAGGGCATGCGATAGCGGTAGCAGGGAATTGACTCCGAGTCCTTCTGGCAAACGATCCGCTCCTCCTGGAAGTCTCTCACGCCACGGATCTCTCCGTAGAGGTCCCTGGGTATCGGTCTGGCCCTCTTGGTCGCCACGGTGTGGGCCGCATAGGCCTTCTCACGCTCCACCAGATTCCCGCTGATATCGTATACCGCGGCGTATTCGAAGCCGTCAATCTTGCTCTTGCTCAGGCCGCTGACGATGTCCTGGAGTATCACCGATCTCCTGAAGGTGCTCCGTTCTGCAGTGATGATCGATTCCGCCGAGGATATATTCCCGGCGATGGTCTGGCAGAGCTGGCGCGCCGAGCCCTTCAGCGCGGAGCTGGCCATGAGGGTGAAGATCACGCTGAGCAGCGCCACGATCACCACGGTGATCAGCGAAATGAGGACGGTCCATTTCAGGAGTATCCCCCCCTTGGCGGCCAGTCCCTTCAGGCCGGGGATGGTCTCTATGATCCGGTACACAATCCCGGTCTGTGAATCCCTCTGCGTGCTCTCTGAACCGTTATCGGTAGTCATGGAGTTGACCTCTCGAATGAAAATAAGTGGAGATGACTATGAACCGGCGTCCCGTGAAATACAAATACTTTTTATGGGGGATCGGAATTTTTCTCCCGGCCCGAGATGCCGCCGCACTGATTCCCCGCGTGAAAACGAAAAAAAATAAGCCCCTCAGGAAGAATGTTTGACCTTGTTGCCGCCATATGCATAGAATCGGCATATACCCTCGATATGGGGGAATAAGGAACAGCAACAATGAGAGAAGTCAAAGAAGATCATAAGGTACTATTTAAAAATGCACTGTACGATGTTGTGGAATGCCTGATCAAGTACGAGGTATCGCACACGGCAAAGACTCTCATCAACCACTACTTCAACATGAGCGAATCCGAAGAGACGCTCAGCAGGGCAATCGAAGCCATCGAGAAATACACCCAGGAACAGATACCAACTCCGGAGAACAGAACGCCCCGCCTTTCGAGGCTTCTGGACGAGCTGGCCTTTCGGGCGAAACGGTGGGACGCGGAGACCCCCTGACGCACCATCGAGGGGCTGCCGGCAGGCCCGATGGCTCTAAAATGTAATTGACAGCCCCGCACCCGGCACGCACAATCTATGTGCGTTCTCAGGTTGCGCGATATCAGCCGGCATGCCGTGCATGGAGATCGACAACCCGGGCCCGGGGGAGCTGACAGTGGACGATGATATCTTCAAGGACGATCTTTTCGGAGTGCCTCAGGAGGAGGAGACCCCCCCGGCGCCTGCTGAAGATCCGTACCGGGACTACTCGAGGGCGAAGACGCGATACTACAGGGACGTCCTCAGGATACAGGACAAGGACTTCATCCGGCTGCTCACAAAGGTGCCGGACGACTGGGATGAGTACGAGAGCCGCAGATCGAAGGACACCCTTACCATAGGCGAGGAGACGAAGCTCCGCCTCAGCGATATCAAGAAGATGAAATCCTGGGAGCTGAAATTCGAGAGCCTCTACGTCTATTTCATCGTCACCATGGAAAACACCCTTGTGGAATGCCTCAACTACCGGTCTGTGACGCCGGAGGTGATCGACGAGGGGATCGAATCGGTGAACAGCATCATGGTGGAGATCGGGAGCGATCTCCTCAACTTCAAGAACCTCCTCCTGAGTCTGGCGAAGAGGTCGGTCAGCGATCTCTACTACCTGATGGTGGCCTATTACCGGTTCTTTAAAAGGATGTCCTACGCCATGGAACGGGAATTCGACGACTTCTGCAGGGACGCCCTGGCGATCATGGAGGACAACAGGCGCGTGGGAGACATCATCGCAGCCCTGCAGGATATCGAGACGATCATCACCCCCTTCTTCGACAGAAGCGCCCACCTGCTGGGATGGCGCCTCAACGAATTCTCCCTGAAGCAGTACATCGAGGGGAAGGGGAAGAGCGAGCTGATACGGCACGATCATCTGAAGAAGATTCTCACCATGGCCTACTCGCTGAAGATGAGGGTCCGGCGCGCCCACGATTTCCTCGCCTATTATTACAACGCCAAGGACGGCAAGCTCTACCGCTACAACTACATCATCTCAGAGCTGGACAGAAAATACCGCAACGGGAAGGTGCCCTCCGAGGCCATCGAGGGCTTCAGGGAAATCCACGGCCATTTCAGGCGGGTGGCGGAGACGTTCCATTCAAACGGCCTGGACGGCTTCGGCCCCGGGATCTACACCTACGAGCGGCTGCTGGAATTCATACACAAATGCGGCAAGGTGCTGGAATTCATCTACCTGCGCTCCATGATGTACAACGACCTGAACGACATCCGTGCAAGCATCCTCCGGCGTTGCGACGACGAACTCATAAGGATCCACGACCTGAAGACGAAATACAGGAGGAAGTGACCCCTTCAGCCCCGCCCCCCGAGATCCCGCAGCATCTCCAGGAACGACGCGCCCAGGACCGGGTCGAACATCTTCCCGCCGTTTTCACTCATGAACTCCACCGCATCGGCGGGATCCATCCCCTTACGGTAGGGCCGGTCGGCCGTGATGGCGTCGTAGACGTCGGCGAGGCTGATGAGCCTGCCGTTGAGGGGGATCTCGTCCCCCCTGAGCCCCAGGGGATACCCGCCGCCGTCCCATCGCTCGTGGTGATAGAGAATGCCGGGCACGATGTTCCCGTAGGAAGGGATGTCGTAGATGATCTCGGCGCCCACCGAGGGGTGCTGCATGATCACCTCGTACTCCTCCCTGGTGAGCAGCGACGGCTTGTCCAGTATGAATTCCGGAACCGCGATCTTGCCGATGTCGTGCAGGATCGCCGAGAAGGTCAGGGTCCGCAGCTCCTTCTCGCCGAAACCGATCCGCATCGCCAGCCCCTCCGCCAGGCGGGCCACCCGTTCGCTGTGACCGGCGGTCCACTTCGACTTTGCGTCTATCGACTTGGTGAGGGCCAGCATGATCCCCAGCAGGATGTTCTCCTTCTCCTCGAAGGCCTTTACGCTCTGCAGGGCCACGCCTGTCTGGTCGGCCAGCATCGTGACGGTCGTCACCTCCTCGTCGGTGAAGCCGGTGGTCTCAGCCTTGATCATCAGGAGCGATCCCAGGTAGACGTCCGATATGACGATCGGCACGTTCAGGAGGGAGCCCGTCTCCATATCCAGGAACTTCTTTACGAACTGCGGCGACCGCTCCGGATGGCGCAGGATCATCTGCGAGAGGGTGCGCGCCCCCTGCACGAAGTCCCCGCCGATCATCAGGTCCGGGACGAAGGGCTCACGCTCCAGCATCCCCCTCCCGCCGCCGCGGTAGAAATTCAGGATATCGAAGCCGCCCCGCTCCTGGTTCCTGAGCACCATGGCGATGGAGCCGGTGGGGAAGAGCGAGGAAACGATACCCACCACACGGTCCAGGAGGTCGGTGCGGGATATCGACGAGAGCACCGCCTTGTCGATCCTGTTCATGGCCTCCATTGCCTTCATGCGGCGCTCGATCTCACCGACATCGTTCCTGATGCGTCCGGTCATCTGGTTCAGCGAATCAGCCAGCACCCCGATCTCGTCGCTTCGCCGCACCGTGAACTGTATCTCCAGATCTCCCGAGGCGGCCTTGGATGCCTCGTCGGAGAGGCGATGGATCGGCCGCGATATCCGCACCGCGAAGAGCTTTCCCAGCAGCGCGGAGAATACCACCAGCACCACCCCGAAGAGGCTCACGATGTTTCGGTTCCGCCGTATGAAGCCGTAGACCCCCTCGCGGTTCGCGTCGATCTCCAGCACGTGATGCCTCCCCGACCGTTCCGGGCTCAGCCCGATCATCATGGTGACGGTGTCGCTCCGGCCGTAATAGAAGTCGGAGGACTTCACCAGCCTCTTGCGGAGCGCCTCGCGCAGCTGCGGCACCTTCTCCGGCTCCGCCGGCCGCGCCCTGAAATAGTTCGCCCCGTCCAGGTAGATGCGCCGCCAGGCGCCGTCCTTCGCGTCGTGGATGTAATACCGGAAGGATACACTGGTGCGGCTCTTGGCGATGAGCCTGTTCACCAGGCGCACGGTTTCCGCCAGGTCGTCGTGCCGTTTGTTGAGAATCCTCGGAACGAAGTCCTCCTTCTCGGAGCCGGCGATGTCCCTGGTGAGGGTCATGAGGGTGTCCACCGCCAGATGCAGGTACTCGTGGGTGGTGATGACGGTGACCATGAGAAAGGTGAAGTATCCCACGACGATGCCGAAGACGATAAAATAGAGGGTGAGGCGAAGGCTCAGGGTGAACCTGACTTGCCGAGGGATGAATTTTCTTACAGGATTCATGGCACCCACGGCGGCAGGATACGGGTACCGCGGGAATTGGCAATAAAAAAACAGTCCCCCTCCCCAAAATACGGGCCCGGCTAATCCGCGAACAACTTTTTTTTCTCCCCCTGCTGGCATGATGCGCCGCAGTGGCTATATTAATAGCATACGTGTTTTCATCCGCGGCTGTACGCTGAATACCGAATCAAGGGGGGAGGAACGATGGCGCTATCGGGGGGTGATATAATCGGCGGGATTCTGAAGGACCGGGAGATCCGATGGGTCTTCACCCTCTGCGGCGGTCACATCTCCCCCATACTCACCGGCGCAGAACGGCAGGGGATCCGCGTGATCGACATGCGGCACGAGGCCGCGGCGGTCTTCGCGGCCGACGCCACGGCGCGGCTTACCGGCCTCCCGGGCGTTGCGGCGGTCACCGCCGGACCCGGCGTCACCAACACGGTGACGGCGCTGAAGAACGCCCAGATGGCCCAGTCACCGGTGGTGGTTCTGGGGGGCGCTGCCGCAACGGTCCTGCGGGGACGGGGATCGCTCCAGGACATCGACCAGCGGGGCCTCCTGCGATCCGTGGTGAAGAGGACCTTCACCCTGCGGCGCAGCTGCGACATCGTCCCCGTCATGGAGCACGCCTTCGATACTGCGGTCTCCGGCGTGCCTGGCCCGGTATTCGTTGAATGCCCCATAGACATGCTCTACGAGGAGGCCCTGGTTCGCCGCTGGTACGGCGCCGCGACGGTGGGGGGCGGGACCCTCAGGTCTCGTCTCCTTCAGTGGTACCTGAACCGCCACGTGGACCGGATGTACTCCTGCGACTTCGAGGCCGTGACACCGGGGCATGCCCCTCCCAGGATCCCCGGAGCGGGGGGCGCTTCCGTCGTCCGGGCGCTGAAGATGATGGGCCGGAGCAGGAGGCCTCTGCTGGTGATGGGGAGCCAGTCGATGCTCGCTCCCCGCGAAGCGCCGCGTCTCGCCGCCGCTGTCGAGCGGCTGGGCATGCCGGTATACCTCGCCGGCATGGCCAGGGGGCTCCTGGGCAGGGATCACCCCCTGCAGATGCGCCACCGACGTCGCGAGGCCCTCCGCGAGGCGGACCTCCTCCTCCTGGCGGGCATGCCCATGGACTTCAGACTCGATTACGGCCGCGCCGCGGGCCCCGAAACAGAGATCATCGCCGTGAACCGGAGCCCCCGCGACCTGTATCTGAACCGGCATCCCCGCCTGGCGGTGCACGGCGATCCCGGCCTCTTCCTCCATGCCCTGGCCGGCACCTCGGCGGGCCCGGCGGCGGCGTGGCAGCCCTGGATCGGCACGCTCCGCGACCGGGACAGGGAACGCGACGATGAGATACTCTCGGCCGCGAAGAAACGGAGGAGGCCCATGAATCCCCTGGATCTGCTCGTCAGGGTCGAGCAGTCGCTGGGTGAGCGGGCGGTCATCGTGGCAGACGGCGGGGACTTCGCCGCCACGGCCTCCTACATCCTGCGCCCCCGGTCCCCCCTCTCCTGGCTCGATCCGGGGCCCTACGGCACGCTGGGTGTCGGTGCCGGCTTCGCCGTGGGGGCGAAGCTCTGCAGGCCCGATGCCGAGGTGCTGCTCCTCTACGGCGACGGCGCCGCCGGCTACAGCCTGCAGGAATTCGACACCCTCGCCCGGCACGGTCTGGGCATCGTGGCCCTCGTGGGCAATGACGCCTCCTGGAGCCAGATCGCCCGTGACCAAATGGAATTCCTGGGCAGCGACATCGCCACGCGCCTGGCATACAGCGACTACGATTCCGTGGCGGAGGGTTTCGGCGGCAGGGGGTTCATCCTGCGCGATGCCGGCAGCGCCCCCCGGATCCTCCGCAGTGCCTTCAGGCTGGCCGCGAAGGGCATCCCGGTCCTGGTGAACGCCCTGATCGGTCACTCCGATTTCCGGAAGGGGTCCATCTCCATGTGACGGGACTCCTCCCGCTCCGCCGTTGTTCCGGAACAAAGAGTGGACAATTTTCCCCGCCCGTGCTACCGCTGTCCCATGCGGTACGCGGTGATATCGGACCTCCACATGGGGAGCGAGGAGTTCGAGCAGAACCTCCGCGGCTTCGAGCGGTTCCTGGACCACCTGGAGCGCCGGCACGACGAGATCATACTCCTGGGGGACGTCTTCGAGACCTACTACCCGGTGTTCCCCTGGGGCGCCCTCGGGGAGTACCGGAGGCATCGGCGGCGCTACGATTCCATCGCCTCCCGCTTCTTCTCCCCCCCCTACGCCCTCCTCTCGGGCAACCACGACGCGGTCCTGGGCCGCAGGCTCGGCGTCCCCCACGAGACCGAACGCCGGCACGGCCCCCTGAGGATCCTCTTCACCCACGGGCACCTGTACGAGAGGACCTTCAGAAACCCCCTCTTCGCCAGGTTCGCCGAGACCTACATGTGGCTGGGCTACCGGCTGAAAAAACTGGGCCTCCCGGGCCTCTACGAGGCCGGGTTCCGCTACGACCACGAGATGAATGTCAGGGACGGCGGAATGAAGTACATCCGCGGGGCCCGGGAGGCCATGGCGCGCCACAGCTACGACATCGTGGTGACCGCCCACACCCACGACGAGAAATACCTGGTCTTCGACGACGGCAGGGTGTACCTGAACTGCGGCGACTGCATGACCAGGAAGATGTACGCGGCCATCGATACGGAGCGGCGGGACTGCTCGCTGAACTACTACGACGACGGCCGCGTCACCACGCTGCGGGAGGCGCGCCCCTGGCCGGCATGCGGCGAGGCGGCCCCGTGATTCACAGGAGCGTGCCGCGGAGGATCACGGCCGAGATGGTGAAGTAGATGACCAGCCCGGTCACGTCCACCACCGTGGCCACCAGCGGCGCCGACGATGAGGCGGGGTCGAACCCCAGCCGCCGCAGCAGGAAGGGGAGCATGGAACCGGTGATGGTGCCGAGCATGACGACCCCCATCAGCGAAAAGGCCACGGAAACAGCGATGAGAAGCCAGTGCGGTCCGTAGAGATCGGTGAACATCGACCAGAGGGATATCCGCATGAAGCCGATCATGCCGAGTACCGAGCCGAGCACCAGGCCCGATACGAGCTCCCGCCGCATGACGAACCACCAGTCCCTCAGCGTCACCTCCCCCAGCGACATGGCCCTGATGATGATCGTCGCCGCCTGGGAGCCGGTATTGCCGCCGCTGGAGATGATGAGCGGCACGAAGAGCGCCAGCACCACGGCCCTGGCGATCTCCCTCTCGAAGAACCCCATGGCCGAGGCGGTGAGCATCTCGCCGAAAAAGAGGAGGACGAGCCATCCGATGCGGTGCCGGATCATCTCCCAGAGAGAGGTGGACCGGTAGGGATATCCCAGCACCTCGACACCGCCAAACCTGTGGATATCCTCCGTATGCTCCTGTTCCACGACGTCCAGGACGTCATCCACCGTGACGATGCCGATAAGGTAGCCCCCGGAATCAACGACCGGGAGCGCCACGCGGTCGTATTTTTCGAAGAGCTCCACCGCCATCTGCTCGTCCTCGGTGGCGGTGAGGCTGATGAAGGTCCGGTCCATGATCTCGGCCACCGTCCGTTCAGGAGGCGACAGGAGGAACTCGTTGATGCGGATGTCATCGATCAGCAGGCCGCGCTCATCCACCACAAAGATGATGCTGAGCGATTCGGTGTCCTTCCCGTTGCTGCGTATGAAATCCATCACCTCCCGGACCGTCCACTCCTCCCGCACGGCAATGTAATCGGGGGTCATCAGGCGCCCCACGCTGTCCCTGGGGTAGCCCAGGAGGGTCAGGGCCACCGAGCGCTCCTCGGCGGAGAGCAGGCTCAGGAGCTGTTTCGTCGTGGGGCCAGGCAGCTCCTCCAGGAGGGCCGTCCTGTCGTCGGGGGACATCCCGTTCAGGATCGATGCCACCTCCCCCCGTCCCAGGGACCGCAGCAGCTCCTTCTGCAGCTCCAGGTCCAGGTATTCGAACACATCGGCCAGCATCCCGGGAGGCAGGATGCGGAACACCACAGACTGCTCGATCGGCGGCAGGTCCTCGATCAGCTCGGCCAGGTCGCTGGGATGCCAATCCCCCAGGGAATCCCGCAGTACGGCGAACTGGTTGTTTTTGATGAGCTCACTTATTTCCGGCAGTATCAGTTTTCCAATCATCGTGCATATCCCGTCCTAGAATTGACCTGCGGTGACACAGGCGGAAGAGGCAGTCAAAACGCATCGGGCGCCTCTCCCGGGTATGGCGATCACGCCGCCGGAGGGGGCGCCCCCTACATCCTGAAGTAGTCGATGGAGCGAATGAGGTCGGCGGCGTTGCCGGCCACACGCGACGAGGTGGCCGAGAGCTCCTCGCTGGATGCGGAGCTGTTCTGCGTAACGTCGTTGATCACGGCGGTGGACCTGGATATCTCCTCAAGGGCGTTCTTCTGTTCCATCATGGCGTTCATTATCTCGTCGGATCGCCTCAGGAAATGGGAGGTGTCCTTCTTCAGCTCGCTGTTGATCTCCAGGTCCTTTCCCGTAAGCTCCCCCACCCTGTTCACCGTGAGTCCGAAGGAACCGAGGCCCTCGAAGATATTCTCGATATTCTGGATCGCCTCGCTGAGCGAGCGGTAGGAACCGTCGATGCTCCTGCTGGTGACGTTCATTATTTCCGAGATGGTCTTCGTGCTCTCCCCCGCCTGGTCGGCGAGCCTTCCGATCTCATCGGCCACCACGGCGAAGCCCTTCCCGGACTCGCCGGCCCGTGCCGCCTCGATACTGGCGTTCAGAGAGAGGAGGTTCGTCTTGTCCGCGATGTCCCTGATGACGCCGGTGTGGTCCATCATGCTCGCGGCGTCCCTGGTGGCCGTCTCCATCAGCTTCATGGTCTCGCTGATCTTGAGCTTTACGCTCTCGATGTGATCGTCCAGCTTCGCCTTCACCTCCAGCGCCTTGGCCATCTCCTCACCCTCGTCGAGGACGATCCGGTGGAGCGTCTCGATGTTCTCGATAAGGATCTTCGTCCTGTTGTGCTGGTACTCCACCGTCTCGTAGACGGTGGCGTTCCCGGATGACATCTCGTTCAGGGAGGACGAGAGCTGCTCCACGGTGGCGGCCGAGGTCTGGCTCTGCCCGGCGAAATCGTCCGCCGTCTTGGCCATCTCCTCGGAGGAGATGTTGAGCTCAGCCGCCATCTCCTTGATCACCAGGATCACCGACCGGAGCTTCCCGATCAGGCCGTTCATGTGGACGCTCATCGTCCCGAGCTCATCCAGGGTCACCATGGGAACGTAGGTCTCGCTGACGTCCCCTTCGGCGATCCTCCCCAGGGCCTTCCCGATCTCCCGGATGGTGCCGCTGGACGTCTTCGCGTAGAGGTAGCCGGCCATGGCCGTGGTCCCCAGCATCATCAGGGTGATGACGGCAACGTGGACCCCAAGATGCGGCACCTCCAGCATGCCGTACCGGATCTGCACGATGAAGGTGACGAATATGACGATCGGGACGATCAGTATGGAGAAGAGGGTGATGACGATCTTGCGGTAAATGCCCAGGCCCGTCAGCCGCTCCTTTTCCAGGACGACCCCGGCCAGCGAGCTCTCGTTGAGATATTCCGCGAGGGTCACCTCGGACTGGAACAGGAAGAAGATTGCCGTGACCGGGAGCACCATCACGATGCCGGCCAGCAGGACGAAAAAGCGGACCCAGTTCATCTCGCCCATGAGCGCCAGTGCCAGCATCGCCGTGCCGACGCCCACCGGGTACCGGACCAGGATCGTCAGGGCCTCGAACCCCGGCTGACGGAGCAGCCGGAGCTTGATCCCCCTTCGCCGGCCGGCATCGAGGGAATCCAGTTCCGGAAGTGCGGCGGCGACCGGGTCCATCCTCCTGTGTCTCACCATGAGCCCTCCCAGGAGCGTCAGCAGGGAACCGGCGGAGGCGCCGACGAAAAAGGGTACGAGGTTGTCCAGGAAGCCGCAGGCGACGAGGCCGTAGTACGCCAGCATGGCGGTGGGGAGCAGGTAGGCGTAGACCTCCAGTCCCAGGGTCAGCTTGATGAAGGGGCTCGATGATCGTCTCATGTCCGTGATCCTCGCGTGGAAATTCATCCGTCGGCACCCGCCTGGGCGGGAAGGGATGCGCCCGGTTCCGCGGCGTTGCGCGACCGCGGGGGCAGAAGGACAAGTATACAACGCTCCCTCGGGGTTCTGTCAATGAAAAAACGCGGGGCGGCGCTACCGGAGGGCGTCGATGTGCTTCTCCATCTGATCCGCCAGCGACTGCATCCCCACCTCGTTGAGGGTCAGCGCGTCGGCATAGTGAAGGGCGGGATAGAGTTTCGGCATGAGGAAATCGCCGCCGAACTCTCCCTCCATCCATTCGTTCAGGGCCCTGTCCTGCTCCGTGGGGCCGTCCCTCCTGGTGATCCCCAGGACCACAACCCGGCGGCGCTGCGCCTGCTGGACGTAGACCATCCTGGCCATGTTCTTCTTGAATTCCGGTAGATCGCGGTCGTGGAGCCCGTAGGCGTAGACCACCACGTCCGGAAGGAGCCGGTTGATGATCTCCAGCCGCTTCATGCCGCCGCGGCTCGAGGTCCCGTACCGCGACACGTTGAACATCTCGTACTTGAGGCACCTCCAGCGCGGGTCGAGGCCGGCGGCGTGGAGCCTGTCGTCGCCGCAGAGTACCACCACGGGGGACGCCCCCGCCTTGCTCCCCGTCACCGACGGGGAGACCTGATCGGCCGCCGTCTTCTCCTGGGCCTGAGAGACCGCCACGACAAGCACCACGAGCGGGACGAGACAGAATGCCTTCATCGCTTCCTCCGCTGCGGAAAACCGCTCCGCCGATATGGGGATTTCGGAGACGGGCCGTGCCCCTCCCCGCCCCCATTGTGCCCCCCGCCCGCCGACGATGCAATGATTTTTTCTCTGCCGCGGCGGATCCGGCGCGGCAAAAAAGGGTTGCCAGCGGGCTCGTCATGGCGCCCCATGGAGGGATCATTTCAGGGGGTGGCGATGAAGCGCCTGTGTGTCTACTGCGGATCGAGCCTGGGGACCGATACCGCATACCGTCGCGGTGCCGCGAGACTCGGCGCCCTCATCGCCGGCCGCGGCCTCGAGCTGGTCTACGGCGGGGCGGTGATGGGCCTCATGGGAACGCTGGCGAAGGCATGTCTGGAGGCGGGGGGCCGGGTGACCGGCGTGATCCCGGAGCGTCTCGTCGGCATGGGCGTGGTGAAGGAGGACCTCCAGGAGCTCATTCTGGTACGGGACATGCACGAGCGGAAGCGGGTGATGATGGAGCTCTCCGATGCCTTCATCGCCATGCCGGGCGGCCCCGGCACCCTGGAGGAGGCCTTCGAGGTGTACTCGTGGATGCAGCTGGGGATGCATGAAAAGCCGCTGGGCCTCTTCAACCTCCTGGGCTTCTACGATCCCCTCATGGCGTTTCTGCAGGGGGTATCGGCCGCGGGCTTTCTCAGGCCCGGTCACCTGGAGTACCTCATCGTGGAGGGGGACCCGGCGGTCCTGCTGGACCGGATCGAGGGCTTCCGCTTCCGGGCCCTGGGAAAATGGGAGGACATGGCGGCGCACCGGGTTTAGGCGCCGCCGTACCGGAGCGGAATCGATGAAAGCGGTGGAGCCCATAAAACTCGTCAGTGTCACCGGCGACCGCGACGCCACGAGAGTGGTCTTCGCGTCATACCTGAAACCCGATTTCGTCGAGCGCGCCATGACCGTCCGCATCGGCGCTGACAGGATCGTCCGGGAGATCGAGTTCTCGTCCAACGAGTACGGCACCGCCCTGTGGGTGAACGGGCGCGGCATCACCGACTGCCACCGATGGGAGGACGAGGAGACGGTGCAATCCACCTCCTACCTCAACAGGCACTACCCCGCGCTCCTCCTGAACGGCCCCATGAGCGAGGACTACGCCGAGAGGCAGGTGATACCGGACGTGCTGGACTCGCTTGAAAGTGTGCCCCTGCGTGAGACCATACGCGCCATGGTAGGGGAATCGAGGTCCGAAACCGCTATAGACCCCTCGCTGCTGGAGCTGTCATGAACAATCCCATCGAAGCAGCCATAGAGGCCGCCACCGCCGGGGAGCGCTGCATCCACGGCTTCTCCGACCTGCGGGGCCTCCTTCCCCCCCCCTACGACCGCTACGGCTACGGCATCACCCTGGCCATGCGGCTCGACGACGATGTCATCGACGGCATACGGGAGGGGCCCACCGCGGAATACCACGACCACTACCGGGAGGTAAACCGGCGACTGGAGTCGGCGGCGAACCGGATTGCGGACTTCATGGCGGGGCTGGCCCCCTCGGAGGCGGTGACGCCCACCTTTTCCGACGGAAGGCTGACGGCGAATTACCAAACGCTTCGCGCCCCCCTCTCGCACAAGATGGCGGCCACAAGGAGCGGCCTGGGCTGGATCGGCAAGTGCGACCTCTTCGTGTCCGAGCGGTTCGGTCCCCGGATCCGGCTCGCCACGGTGCTCACCGAATACCCGCTGGAGCCGGGCGAGCCGGTCACCGAGAGCCGCTGCGGCGCCTGTACCGCCTGCGTGCGGGCCTGCCCCGCCGGTGCACCCTCGGGACGGCAGTGGCGGGCCGGCCTGGACCGGGACGAGTTCTTCGACCCATTCAAATGCAGGGAGAAGTGCCTGGAGCTGACGGAGCGGCGCATCGGTCAGAGGATAAGCATCTGCGGCATCTGCGTGTCGGTCTGCCCGCAGGGGAGGTGACCGCGATCCGGGCGCGGGGCCCGGCAGCTGCCCCCCCGGGGCCGTCAGGGGGTTATGTTCACCACGGTCCAGAAGCGGCCGATGGAATCGAGAGAATCGAGAAGCTGCTTGAATTCCAGGGGTTTCACCACGTAGGCGTTGCTGCCGAAATCGTAGCACTCCTGTATGTCCCGCTCCTCCCTGGAAGAGGTGAGCATTACCACCGGCAGGACCTTCAGCACCGGGTCCCCCTTGATCCACTTTAAAAGCTCGATCCCGTTCATGCGGGGCATCTTGATGTCCAGTAGCACCAGCGACGGGAGCCCCCGGGCCTCGGCTCCCGCCCCCGATTTTTCGTGAAGGTACTCCAGGGCCTCAACCCCGTCGCACACTCTGTCCACCGTGATCCCCTCCGCCCCGTTCACCAGCGCCATGGATATGAGCTCCGCGTCATGATCATTGTCCTCCACCAGCAGAATCCTTCTCGCGACGGTCATGCCCTTCCTCCTATGCACTATCCGCTCCCCCCGCCGGGAGCGTGAAATAAAAACTGGAGCCCTTCCCCGGCTCGCTCTCGGCCCAGACCCTGCCCCCGTGGCGCTCGATGATCCGCTTCACCGTGGCGAGGCCGATGCCGGTCCCCTGGAATTCCCGGTCGCTGTGGAGCCGCTGGAACACGCCGAAGAGCTTGTCGGCGTACCGCATATCGAAGCCGACGCCGTTGTCCCGCACCGTAAAGACCACCTCCCCCTCACCCGGCGCCGCGGCGACCTCCACCCTGGGGTGCGGGGCGCGTGAGCTGAACTTGAAGGCGTTGGCGAGGAGGTTCGTCACCACCACCTTCAGCATCGCCCTGTCGCCGTTCACCTCCGGCAGCGCGCTATTCCTCACCACCTCCACCCCCTCCGCCTCCACCGCCAGGTCCCGCAGCGTCTCCGCGAGGATCGAATTCATGTCCACGGCGTTCATCACGAGCCCCGATCTCCCCATCCTGGAAAAGGCCAGCAGGTCGTCGATGAGCTGCCCCATGCGCCTGGATGAATCCTCTATCACCTCCATGTAGTGGAGCGCCCGGGGATTGTCGATGGTCCCGATCTCCCCCTTGAACATGTCGAGGAATCCATTGATGTGCCTGAGGGGCGCCCTGAGGTCGTGGGACACGGTGTAGGAGAAGGACTCCAGCTCGCGGTTCGCCTTGTCCAGGTCCCCGGTCCGGTCCGCCACCAGCCGCTCCAGGTTGGCGAACAGCTCCTCGAGCCGGTCTTCTGCCTGCTTGCGGATGATGGTCCCGGCGAGGGTGGCCGCCGCGGCGGTCAGGAAATCCGCCTCGTACTCGCTGTACCCGTGATCCTCGTCGACGTGGAGGTCCATGACCCCCAGGACGAATCCCTCGTGCAGGATGGGGACGCAGTAATGGCGGTGGCGCGCCATTCCCGGCACGGTCACCGGGTGCCGCTCGTCCGGATACGGGGCGAAGATCACCCTCTTCTCCATGGCCGCGCGGCCGCAGAGGCATTCGCCGAAGGGGACCGGTCCCTCGTGAAGGTGGCGCGACAGCTCCGCCGCGATTCCGCAATGGGCCGCCACGGAGAGGGTCCGCTGGTCGTCGTCCGCCAGGAAGACCATGCCCCGGCGGTCCGGGGAGAACCAGTCCAGGGAGAGGATCGTCTCCATGCTCTCCTCCAGCAGTTCCCCCAGCCGGGCCTTTTTCAGGGAGATCGTGAGCAGCTGGTTCTGCACCCGCTGTGTCTCCAGGTTCAGCCTAAGGTCCCGTTCCGCCCACTTCAGGTCGGTGATGTCGCTCATGATCCCCGTAATCCCCTCGACGGCGCCGTCCTTTATGAGCACCCTGCTGGAGGTGCGGACGAAGTGCACCGCACCCCCCCTGTCGTAGGTGCGGAACTCGAAGGGTTCAAATCTGCCGTCTATGGTCCTGGTCAGGCTCTCGAAGAGGGCCGGCAGGTCTTCGGGGCACACGAACTCCACGAACTCCCTGCCGACCACCTCGTCAGCGCGGTACCCGCTGATTGCCTCGATGGGCGGGCTGATGTAGGTGAAGTGGCCCTTCGTGTCCAGCACGAAGAACACGTCGTTGATGTTCTCAATGATGGTCCGGAAGCGCTCCTCGCTCCTGCGTACCTCCTCCTCGGCCCGCTTCCTTTCGGTGATGTCGATGGAGAGTATGAACAGGCCCTCGGGAACCGGCTGGATGCTCAGCTGAAACCAGCCGGCGGAATCGTCTGGGTAGACGAACTGGTTTTCCATGTGATGCGTCCCGCGTTCCTCCATGCAGCGCCGCAGGTGCACGAAGAGCTCGGTCTTCTCAATCCCGGGGTACACCTCCATCATGGTCCTGCCGAGCATCTCCTCCTTTGTCAGGCGTCCGTGTTTCACTGCCGAATCGTTGAGGTAGAGGTATTGCCAGTCGAAGCCGATTATCTGCCCCCCCTCCAGCATGCTGTCCAGGGTCCTGCGGTACCGCTCCTCGCTGGCACGCAACGACTCCTCGGCCATCCTGCGCTCGGTGATATCCGATATGAATCCCTCCAGGGCCTCCGTGTCGCCCCCCTCGAATACGCCGCGCCCCCTCTCCCATACCCACCGCTTCGATCCGTCGGCGGTGCGAATCCGGTACTCCAGGGTGTAGGGGCTCCTCCGGGCCACACATCGCTGAATCTCGTCCCATACCCCCTGCCGGTCCTCCGGCTCGATGACGGAATTGAAGGACCGGACACGGTTATGCAGGAAGTCCTCTGCCGGGTATCCCGCGAGCTCCATGACGCCGTCGCTGATGTATTCCATAGTCCAGTCGGAATCGTTTATGCACCGGTACGCCACGCCCCGAAGGTTGTTCATGAGGATCCGGACCTTCCGGTCGCTCTCCCGCAGCTCCTCCTGGGCCCTCTTCAGCCCGGTGATGTCCCTGTTCGCCCCCCTCCTTCCGGCGTACCAGCCGTCGGCGGTGACGATGGGGCTGCAGACATGGCTGATCCACCGGGTCTCGCCGTCCTTCGAGATGATTCGGAATTCCAGCTCGTGGAAATCCCCGGCCTTAGACGATTCGGCGAGGTGGCCGCTCACCAGGGCCCTGTCCTCGGGATGGGCTATCTCCTCGAAGAGCCCCGGCCGGTCGTCGAACTCCGCCGGCGAATAACCGGTGATGCGCTCGCAGGCGGGGGAGCTGTAGCGGAAACGCCCCTCCTGGTCCACCCAGTAGACCCAGTCGTCGGCGTTGTCGGCGATCATCCGGTACTTCTCCTCGCTCTCCCGCAGCGCCTCCGCCGCCTCGAGGCGCTCGTGGAGCACCGCCTCGTCCTGCTTGCGCCAGAGGAGCAGCAGGCCGGCCCCCGCCCCGGTGACGAAGAGCAGCATGGCCACCGCCATGAGCCAGAACTGGTGCCGCACCGGCTCGTACACCTCGTCGGCATCGATGCGGGCCACCAGGAACCACGGGGAGCCGGGCACGGCCCGCAGGGCCGCCACCACCGGCTTGCCCCGGTAGTCGATCCCCTCCACGATCCCCCGGCGTCCCTTCACCGCCATCACCGCGGGCACCTCGGTGCGCGTGAGGGGGATGCGCCGGTTCATCGCGCTGTTCTTGATGAACCGCAGCTCGTTCAGGAACAGGACATGGTCCCCCTGGCGGCGCACCAGAAGGCTCTCGGCGGTGCGGCTCGGCGCGGGCCAGCGCTCGATCATGGGATACAGGTAGGTGGCGGGGTCGAGGACCATGACGACGAAGCCGAGGGTCCCCCGCCCCCCCGACTCGACGACCGGGGTGACCACGGCGAGCCGGATCGGCCCCTTCGGTCCCGCACGGAAGAAATCGACCATCGCCACCCTTCCGGAGCGGCGCGCCTCTTCGAGACAGGCGACGCAGTACTCCCCGGTATTCCCCCGCGCCGGCGGCAGGGCGATGCGGAGCCTCCCCCCGGCGTCGAAGACCAGCGTCTGCGTGAAGCCGTAGGCCGCCTGCCTCCGTCGGAGCCACGAGAGGAACTCCCGGCGGGAGACCTCTTCGCCGGGCTGGGAGAGGTGACGCCGCATCAGGCCCGTGAAGGCGTCGTTGCCGTACAGCGCTCTTCCGTTCTCCATGCGCTCCCGGCGCCAGTTGACCAGATCCTCCACCTTCATGTCCGCGATGGCGGAAAGCCCCCGCTCCACCTCCTCCCTGAAATGGTTCCGGTAGTGGCGGTAGTACAGGAATCCCGAGAAGATCATCCCCGTGGCCAGGACGATGTAGATTGCGGTAAAGGCGGCCGGTATCTGCTTTGTCGGATCGAGCCTGGGCGCCATTCCGATAAGCCGCTTCGGGTTGAGCCCCCAGGCGATGATGAGTGAGCCCAGGGCGAAACTCTGCGGCAGGAAGTTCAGCTCCATCCCCGGCAGGAGGTTGAAGATGGGGAACAGAGAGCCCACCACCACCACCAGTGTGCCCGCCCCCAGGATCACGGCCTGGGCGCGGTGCCGCCGGTACAGGCGCGCCGCGGCGACGAAGATGATGGTGACCCCCGCAAGCATCAGCAGGTACGTGTAGAGCAGATTGACGTTGAACCAGACGCCGGGGACCCGGTGCCACATCTGCGGAATGTAAAAGGGACCCGCGTGCCTGTAGGCGACGTCGCGGACCACCCAGAGGGAGTGAAAATCCTTGCTCCAGACCATCACCTGGGTGATCAGGGGAACGATGAAGAGCGCCGCCGCCGGCCGCCCCGACAGCGCGCCGGCCGCCCCCGCATAGCGCAGCACAAAGATGAACCACAGGACCGGGATCAGCGAAAAGGGGAAAAACCTCAGGTCCCACCAGAGGTCCGCCAGCACCTCCGACGGACCGGCCATTGAGAGGCCCTGGAGGAGGGAGAGAATGGCCACCAGTATCACCATCCACATGCACATGCCGGCGCCGGCCACGACGCCGCGCTGCCTTCGGGTGTACAGGGCCACGAACCCCATGGCGGCGGCCGTTACAAAGGTTGAAATGAAATAGGTCAGGTGAGCCCAGTTCATACAGCCCCCTCTTTCCCGGTATCACCGGCGGATGATCCCTCATCGCGCCGCGCGGGAGTTCTTCCCGCCGGACGGGCTTCGCGGCATTCCCGGATTCCGCCGGGCGTCATGTCACGCTGTATCGGCAAACCCTCAGGAAAAATCGAAGCCCCCGCGAAACAGGGAGAGGCACGCCTCCACGACGCGCTCCTCGTAGAAGGTGCCCGCGTTGTTCTGAATCTCTTCGAGGGCCCTCTCCACCCCCATGGCGGGACGGTAGGGACGGTGCGACGCCATGGCCTCCACCACGTCCGCCACCGCGATGATCCGCGCCTCGGCGATGATCTCCTCGCCCTTCAGCCCCCGCGGGTACCCGGAGCCGTCGAGCCGCTCGTGGTGCTGGTACACCGCCTGGGCGATGGGCCACGGGTACTCTATGTCCCTGAGGATTCTGTACCCCGACTCGGGATGTTCCTTGATGATCTCGAATTCTATCTCGCTGAGTTTCCTGGGGCTCGTGAGTATCTCCGCGGGGATCGAGATCTTGCCGAGGTCGTGGACGCTGGAGGCCAGGTAGAGCCCGTTGCTGCGGTCCTCATTCATCCCCAGAATTCTGCCCATGGCGATGGTCAGGTGGGCCACCCGTTTCTGGTGCCCCGCCGTGTAGGGATCGCGGCATTCCAGGGCCATGGACACCGCGTGGATGCTGTCGAAGAGTGTCTTGTTGAGCCTGCGGTACCCCTCCCGGATCCTGTCGCGGGCGAGGACGCGGTCGGTGACGTCGCTCACGGTGAGCACGTAACCGGTGATCCTTCCGGCCTCGTATATGGGGGCGAGCCTGCATTCCGCATCGAAGGCGTTCCCCCCCTTCGCGCGGACGCTGCACTCCGCCGCGGACCGCTTCGACGGGGAGGCGGAATTTCCGCTCCCCTCCGCGCCGGCCGACAGCAGGGGGGGGATCTCGCTGCCGAAGAGGATATCGAGCCCCTTCCCGGCGAGCTCCTCCGCCCGGTACCCCAGCAGCGCGGTCCCCGACCTGTTCACCGAAACGAAACGCAGCGCCTCGTCGAGCCCCAGTATCCCCTCGCCGGCGGAATCGAGTATCAGGGTGTTCCTGGTGCGCAGCTGCTCCATCGCCGACTCCGCCTCCCGGCGCTGGAGGCGCTCCCGGAACTCCTCCACGGCCCTTCGGAACGCCGAGGGGAGCTTCCCCAGATGGTTCTTGTTGATGCAGTCGGTGGCGCCCCGCCTGATCGCCTCTATGGCCAGGTCCTCGCCGATGGCGCCGCTGACGAAGATGAACGGGATCTCCCGGTCGCGCCGCCGCACCGCCTCCAGGGCGAGGAAGCCGTCATAGGAGGGTATGCAGAAATCGGAGATGACCACCTCCGGCCTGAACTCGTCGAGGGCCTCGATATAATCGCGCTCATTGTCGACGTGCCGGTAATCATACTGGATCTCCGACTTATCCATCTCGCTGTTCATGAGCTCGGCGTCCCTGGCGTCATCCTCCAGTATCAGGACCCGCACCGCCGTGCTCACCGGGGCCCCTTCAGCCATTCCCCCCCTCCACGCCGCCGGTCTTCCCGCAGGGATCGCCGCCGGTGACCCTCAAAAGGTTCGCCAGGTCGATGATCTCCGAATGCATGGCGATGATATCGGGGTCGTCCCGCCACGGCCCATCCTTGCTCCTGAGGCGCTCCAGCAGCTCCAGAATCCTTTCGACCGACCGGGTGATGGCCTGCTCGGGCACCGTGATATGCCCCCCACCCTCCCTGGCACGCCGCCGCACCGCCGTCACCAGCCTCTTCCTCAGCAGTCCGGATTTCACCGCCCGCACCAGCCTCTCGTCGGTGATCCCGTCCTTGATGAGGTAATTCACCGCGCCGAGCTTTATGGCGCTCACCGCCACCGTTTCGCTCCCCTGGCTGGTCATCATGATCACCGGAACGTCCTTCACCGCATCGGTCTTCCGGATCCACTGCAGCACCTCCAGGCCGTTGGAGCCGGGGAGCCGGTAGTCCAGGAGCACGCAGTCGGGCGTCTCCGTCTCAAAAATACGCGCGGCCTCCTGCCCGCTCTCCGCCTCCAAGACGGTGAAGCGCATATCCACTGCGTTTTCAAGGTAGGTGCGGAAGAGCTCCCTGTCATAGGGGTCGTCGTCGATGATGAGGACGGAGACGGGGCCACTGCCTGCAAGCTCGCCCAGTGCCTCATCGGGCACGGGGTGGCCCGCCTTGTCCAGCAACACCTCGTAGGGGATCCCGTAGAGCTCGCCGATCCTTCTCAGTATCTCCGGGGACGGCCGCGTGATGTGTCCGTTTTCAATCTGATTCAGGTAGGCATTGGAGATACCGCTCTTGACTTCGGCCTCCTTCAGTGAGAGAGGGATCCGCTCCCTCGCCGCCTTGATTACGGGGCCCAGTTCTTCCATCGATCCTCCCGACAGGCACGCTTACACTCCATTGGAGCAGGCAATTTCAAAATAGCACGTTCCGCCCTTCATGTCAAACAAAACCTCCCGTTCATCTCACCGCATCGAGCGGCGCGGTCTGCCTTATGCCGGCGGCCCTTTCGCTTCCGCATCTCATTCCGCAAGGATCACCCGGTTCTTGTTCTCCCGCTTCCCGCGATACATGGCGTCGTCGGCCCTGCGGATATTCTCGTCGATACCGGCCTCGTGCCGGTACTGGGCGACGCCGACGGTGATGGTTATCGTGAGCGCCATCCCGTCGTACCGCACCTCCGACGCCTCCACCGCCGCCCGAATCTTCTCCGCGATCACCGCCGCCCCCGGCAGGGGGGTCTCCGGGAAGACCAGCAGGAATTCCTCGCCGCCCCAGCGTGAGGCCATGTCCTCCTTCCTCATGCTCTCCGTGATGATCGCTGCGGTCTGCTTCAGTACCAGGTCGCCGCACACGTGACCGTGGGTATCGTTGATCATCTTGAAATCGTCGATATCCACCATGGCGACGGAGAGACCGGTGCCGTGGCGCAGCGACCGCGCCGTCTCCTGCTGGAGCCTGTCCAGCAGGTACCTGCGGTTGGCCAGCCCCGTGAGGGGATCGACCCTGGCCATGGTCTCCATCTGCTCCAGCGCCGAGGCGAGCCTCCTGTTCATCTCCTCCAGGCGCTCCCTGGCCTGCTTCAGCTCCAGGTGCGTCCGTACCCTGGCATGGAGCTCCTGCGGGTTGAAGGGCTTGGTGATGTAGTCCTCGCCGCCCGCGTCGAAGCCGCGCACCACGTCGTCGGCATCGCTCCTGGCGGTGATGAAGATGACCGGGATGTCCGCGGTGAGGGGATTCCTCTTGAGCTCGATGCAGGCCTGGTAGCCGTCGATCCCCGGCATCATGACGTCCATGAGCACCAGGTCGGGGATCACCGAGGCCGCCAGCTCCAGGGCCGTCTTCCCGTCCTTGGCGACGAAGACCTCGTAGTCCCTCTTCAGCAGCTCCCCCAGGTACAGCACGTTCGTTGACTCGTCGTCGGCGATCAGTATCTTCGGCATGTGCTATCTCCCCTCCGCGTCCCTCAGCGTCTTCATCATAGTCTCCAGCGCCCGTCCCGCCTCGTCATACCTGAAGCTCCTGATCAGGCCGCCGATCTCCCGGGCGCTCCCGGCGGCTGATTCGGGAAGATCGGGGGCGATGCGCTCCCAGTGATCCAGTGCGTCGAAGCTGTGCCGCCGCAGCTGTTCCGCCAGCAGCGACAGCGCATCCCGAAGCCCCTCACCCCCGCCCCGCGCGTCGACCGATGCGGCACCGGGGACGTCACCGATCGATGCCACGGCCTCCAGCACCTCCTCCATGGCCTTCGAGAAGGTCCGCCCCCTGCGCTTCAGCTCCGCGGTGCGCCCCTGCACGACGGCCTCCTCCAGTTCCGTGGCCGCCCGGTGCAGGTCCTCGGCGCCCACGGTGCCGGCCGAACCGCGCACGCCGTGGGCGAGCCGGCGCAGCTCTTCGTACCGCTGGCCCGCCAGGTACTCCCGCACCGCGCCTGAGGAATCGGCGTAGGCCCTGCGGAACTCCCTGAGGAGCGCCAGGAGGAGCCGGTTGTCGCCGGCGGTCCTGAGCCTGGCCGTTTCCATGTCTATGCCGGGCAGACGCTCCGGGAGCGCCGGGCCGGGTTCCCCCCTCTCCTCCGGCACCGTCCCGGGCGTTTCCGGCGCAGCGGTCCCCAGCCACTTCTCCATGACCCTGTAGAGCATCTCGGGCTCGAAGGGCTTGGGGATGTGATCGTTCATGCCCGCCTGGATGCACCGCTCCCTGTCGCCGCTCATGGCATAGGCGGTCATGGCGATGATGGGCAGGTCCCGGAAACGCATCTCGCGCCGCATCTCACGGGTCGCCTCGAAGCCGTCCATGACCGGCATCTGGATGTCCATGAAGACCAGGTCGTAGGACCCCCGGCGCACCCTCGCCAGGGCATCGGCGCCGTCCACCGCCGTATCGACGGTTACCCCTATCCGCTGGAGCATCTCCCTGGCCACCTGCCTGTTGAAGTCGTTGTCCTCCACCAGGAGCACGCGGCGGCCCGCCAGGCCGGCGTGATGGACCCTCACGGGCCCCTCCGCCGTCACGCCGCGTGGCGCCGCGGCGGGATGCAGCGCCCTGCCGACGGCGTTGAAGAGCCCCGAGGGGCTCACCGGCTTCGCCAGAAAGGCGTCCACGCCCAGGTCCCGGCTCCGGTCCTTTATATCGTCGATGTTGTAGGCCGAGACCATGATGATCGACACCGGCGGCGTGATACCGCCGTCCCCCCGTATCGCCTCGATGGTGGCGATCCCGTCCATCCCCGGCATCTTCCAGTCGATTATCAGTATCAGGGGATCGCTCCCCTCCCGGGACCTCAGTATGGCGACGGCATCCTCGCCGGAGCCGGCGGTCATCACCGGCATCCCCATCGCGGCGAGATACCCGGAGAGTATCTCCAGCGACGCCGGGCTGTCGTCCACCAGGAGAAACTCCGCCCGCTCCACCGGGGCGGCGGCCCCCCTCTGTCCGGTGGCTGCCGCCTCGAAGGGGAGGGTGAAGTGGAAATCGCTCCCCCGTCCGGGCTCGCTGGTCACCGCAAGCTCGCCCCCCATGAGCGCCACCAGCCTTCTGCAGATGGCGAGCCCCAGGCCGGTGCCGCCGTAGCGCCGCGTGGTGGAGGAGTCCGCCTGCGTGAAGCTCTGAAAGATCAGGCGCATCTGCTCCTCGGAAAGGCCGATGCCGGTGTCCCTCACGGAAAAGTCGAGGAGCGTCCTGCCGTCGGCGGACGCGCCGGCGGCCCTGATCCGCATGGTGACGGTTCCCCGCTCGGTGAACTTCACCGCGTTGTGCACCAGGTTGAAGAGCACCTGCTGGAGGCGCAGGGGGTCCCCCTTCAACTCCGCCGGGACATCCGGCCCGATGTCGTACAGCAGCTCCAGCCCCTTCTCCTCCGTCGCCGCGGTGAGTGTGTTTGCCAGGGATTCCAGCACCTCCTCCAGCCTGAAATCAACCGCCTCCAGCGGGAGCCGCCCGGCCTCGATCCGCGAGAAGTCCAGGATGTCGTTGATGATCCCCAGGAGGAGCCTGGCGGAGCTCCGTATCTTCTCGATGTAGTCCCTCTGCCCCCTGGAGAGCTCCGACTGCGACAGGAGGTTCGTGAAACCCAGGACGGCGTTCATGGGGGTGCGGATCTCGTGGCTCATGTTGGCCAAAAACTCCGACTTGGCACGGCTCGCCGCCTCGGCCGCCTCCTTGGCCCTGAGGAGTTCCTCCTCGGCCCGTTTGCGGTCAGTGATGTCGATGATGACGCCCCTGGTCCCCCGGGAGGGCTCGGCCGGGTCGATGAGGCAGGCGTTGATCACCACCGGGAAGCCGGTGCCGTCCCTCTTCTGGCCGATATACTCCAGGCTCGTCGCGATCCCGTCCTGCATGATCCTTTCGCGCATCGCCACGGCGGTGTCGCGGTCCTGCGGCAACAGCATGTCCGTGGTCTTCAGGCCCCTCTCACGGATCTCCTCCGTGGAATAGCCGAACATGTCAGCGGCCGCGTTGTTCACGTAGGTAATCGCCAGGAACCCGTCGGATTCGTAGACCCCCACCGGCAGGAGGTCCACCAGGTCGCGGAAGCGCTTCTCGCTCTCCCTCAGCCGATCCTCCGCCTCCCTCCGCTCGGTGATGTCCCTGGTGATGCCGATGAAGACCAACATATCCCCCCTGTCGTCGAACACCGGGGTCCCGCTGGTGATGTGCCACCGCCAGGTGCCGTCGACGTGCCGCACCCGGTATTCCGGCGAGGGGATGCGCTCCATACCCGAGGCTAACCGTGTGAAGGCATCCACAACCGTTGCCCTGTCGTCCTCGTGGATGAGCGGCTGGAAGGGCTTCCCGACGATGTCTGAAACCTGGTATCCCAGCATCCTGGGCCACGAGGGGGAGGCGTAGACGAACACCCCGGCGGCGTCCATGGTCCAGATGAGCTCGTTGGAGTTCTCCACGATGAGCCGGTACCTCTCCTCGCTCTCCCTCAGGGCGGCATCGATGAGCTTTTTCTGGGTGATGTCCCGGGCGATCCCCAGGTAGATGTCCGGTTTGCCGTCGGTCCCCTCTATAATCGAGGCATTGGAGACGTGCCACCGCCAGGTGCCGTCGGCGTGCCGCACCCGGTACTCGATGCCGGCCTGCTTCTCCCCTGTGGCGATGGCCCGGTTCATGAACTCGTAGCACCGCTCGAGATCGTCGGGGTGCACGAAGGCCTGGAAGTGCTGCCCCCGCACGTCGCCGATGTCGTGCCCCAGGATCTCTGTCCAGTTAGGGGAGACGTAGGTGAAGACCCCGTCCAACGAAAGGGTGTAAACGATGTCGTTGGCGTTCTCCACGAAGGAGCGGAACCTCGCCTCGCTCTCCTGCAGGGCCTCCCGCACCCGCTTCCGCTCGGTGATGTCCTCGTAGCTTCCCAGGACGCCGATGATCTCGCCGGAGGCCCTGCGGAGCGGCACCTTGGAGGTGCGGAGCCAGAGCGTCCCGCCCCCCGGCATGATCTGGGGCTCCTGGTAGTTCAGCTTCGGCACCCCCGAGGCGATCACCTCGGCGTCGTCCCTCCGATACTGATCCGCCAGATCGCGCCACACCAGATCGTAATCGGTGCAGCCGATCACCTCCTCGGGGGAGGATCTGCCGGCATCCTTCGCGAAGAGGGTATTGCACCCCAGGTAGTACAGGTCGGTGCTCTTCCAGAAGAGCCGCACCGGGATCGTGTCCAGCACCGTCTCCATCATGCGCCGGGATTCCAGGAGAAGGGCCTCCCACTCCTTCTTCTCGGTGATGTCCCTGGTCATGCCGACGTACATGAGGAAGTTCCCATCGCCGTCGCGCACGTCGTTCCCCCTGGTGGTGTACCAGCGCCAGGATCCATCCGCCTGCCGCATGCGGTACTCCAGGCCCGGCGTGCGTTCCGAAAGGTTCACCGACCTGGCGAAGGACTCCATCGTGGCGGGAAGATCGTCGGGATGGAGGAACTCGCCGATGTTCCTTCCGATAACCTCGGTATCCTCCCAGCCGGTGAGCTCTCGGCAGGAGGGGGAGACGTAGCTCAGCACACCCTTCTCGTCGGAGGTCCAGATCATGTCGTAGGAGTTATCCACGATGAAGCGGTATTTCTCCTCGCTCTGGCGCAGGGCCTCTTGGGCCCGCTTCCGCTCGGCGATCTCCCAGGCGATATCGGCGAAGTAGGCGGTGATCGCCATATCGTCCTCGGTGTAGTCCTGTGGCTTGTTCCCCACCCCCAGGATCGCCACAACGCTGTCGTCCCGCATGATGGGGACCACCAACTCCCTGGTGACCGGCGCGTGGCCCGGCGGGAGCCCCTTCCGGTGCGACAGCGAGGCGTAATCGTTGTGGATCACCGGCCGCCGCTCCCTGACGCAGTCCACCCACACGCCGGCCTCGTCGATGCCGTAGTGGAGCCCCGACCCCTGGGCGGTGCAGAAGTCCCCCACGGTCCTGGTGGACCAGGCCTGGAGGGTCAGGGACTTCTGGTCCGGGTCGACGAAGTGATAGAAGCTCACCAGGCTGCCGGTCAGCTCCTCCACCTCGTCCAGCGTCCGCTGCAGGAGCTCCGGAAGCGTGTGGTCGGCGGCGAACTGGAGGAGCGCCAGTCGGATCCTCATGATCTGCTCCGACCTCTTGCGCTCGGTCATGTCGATGAGGACGCCACGTTCGCCGGCCTCGGGATCGTCGGGATCGATGGGCTGGCCCCGCACGATGAAGGGGAAAGAGGTGCCGTCCCTGCGGTGGCCGGTGAACTCCATCCCCAGCACCGATCCCTCGTCGCGGATGCGCCGGCGGTACACGTCGACGTCGGGCCTGCTGGCCGTGGCCAGCATGTCGGTGTCCCTGAGACCGCTGGCCGCGATCTCTTCCATTGAATAGCCGAACATCTCCTGGCCGGCCCTGTTGGCGTAGATGATGGCGCCGGTGCCGTCGCTCTCGTACACCCCCACCGGCAGCAGGTCCACCAGGTCGCGGAAGCGCCGCTCGCTCCTCTCCAGCTCCTCGTTGCGCCGGGCCAGGCGCCCCTGCTCCTCCGCCAGCGCCGCGGTCCGCTCCGCCACGGTACGGCCGTGGGTGCGGAAGAACTTCAGCGATATCAGGTAGGCCTGGCTGAGGGTGAAGAAGAGGAAGCCGAAGGAGGCCACGTTCCTGGATTGTATCACGTACATGGAGGAGAGGATGTCGTTCAGCACCGTGAGGAAAAAGACGCAGAATCCCGCGATGAAGACGGCCGCGCCGTCGCGCCGGTGCGCCGCGGCCCTGGCGGCGATCCATATCACCACGAGGCACAGGGCCACCATGATGTAGTTGAAGGGATCCAGGGTGTAGACGAAGATGCGCGCCGGCGTCGCCAGCACGAAGAGCGAGAAGAGCGCGCCGGGGAGAAGGGCGGCGATCCTCAGCGGCCGCGGGCACTCCTCGGGGAACACGGCGAACAGATAGAGCAGGAACAGCGGCACCGCGGCGAAGATGGTGAGAAAATCGACCTTGTAGAGGTACTCGAAGGGGAGCCACGGCAGGGCCTCGCCGAGGGTCCGCTCACCCACCACGAAGCCCCGAAGGCCCATGACGAGGCAGAAGAGGGCGAAATAGAGCGAGGAGCGATCCCCCCGCCTGGTGAAAAAGATGCCCAGGTGGTAGAGGCCGATGAGCAGCAGCCCCCCCAGCATGAAGAAATCGAGGAACTTGGCGCGTGCCACTCCCCTTTCAATGTCATCCTCGCTCCCCAGCCATATCCCCCTGGTGAGCCCTCCCCCCTTGTACACGTAGTTGCACACCTCGAACTCCACCGCCAGCCTGTCAGCGGCAGTGTGCAGGGCATAGACCCGCGGCTGGAAGCGCCAGCCCTCGGTGTCGCCGGCGGTGTTCATGTTCCCCACCGATCCCCGCAGGCTGCCGTTCACATAGAGCCGGTAGGATGACTCCACGTCGGCCACCCGGAGCGCCAGGGGACCGGTATCGGGGTGAAGCAGCACCGTCAGCCGGTAGGTGCCGTAGCCGCGGGAGGAGATGCCGGAGACGCGGGCACCGAGGTCCTTCCAGGGAGCGGGGACCGGTACGAATATCCCCTCCCCCCGGCGGCCCGGTTCGCCACGCAGGGTGCGCCAGTGGAATTCCCACCGTCCTGCCAGGGGGACCGCGCCATCGGTGCGGAAATCCCATTGCCGAAGGTCCAGAACGCCGCGGACCGCCTGCGGGGCCTGAGGGTCCGCGCGGGCGGGCACGGCGGCGCCCGCCGCGGCGCAGGCCGCGAGTGCGAGCATTCCGATGATTCTCTTCAGTGATGGTATGGCGCGGTGGTCCTTTCCTTGCATGGAACTGGGCTCCATAGGGCCTGTACTGCGGCGCCGGAATCGATCACAGGCCGGGGGCTCCCGCGGTGAAGAGGGCGGGAAGCCCCCCTGAGTATCACCCACCTCTTTGAATATAGCAAGAAATAATGTCCCGGTGATCCTTTTTTTTTACGCCGGCAATGCACCCGGAAAGTGCTTTACATCCTCCGCGCAGCAGGGGCACCATGCAGTGGATGCGGGGCTGTGAATTGTCATGATCATTCGCTGCATCATGGCCTGATTCACCCCCACCCAGGCCTCCCCCATCGAGGGGGAGGGGCGCGGATCCTCCCTGGACGGTACAGGAACACGACGGAATAAGGACTCCCGATGAAACTTCTGCTGGCGCAACTCCCGCTGATCGACCACGCCCGCGGCTACCTCTACGGCAACGTCGAGTACGGCCCCGCCGCCATCGCGGCCTATCTGCGGCGCGATCCCGGCGCCACCGAGGTTGTCCTGCTCCCCCAGGCGGTCTCCTGCTTCGGCTCCGACTCCCTGATCGCGCGGTATATCGCCGCGGAGCGGCCGGAGGCCGTGGGCTTCACCTGTTTCCTCTGGAACGTCGAGCGAACCCTGTCCATCGCCCGGAAGGTGCGCGACGCAGGGGTGACAACGGTAATCCTGGGCGGACCCGAGATCGAGGAGGGATCGGTGGCCCTGGGGGATCACGGCACGGCGGATTACCTGGTGTCCGGCGAGGGGGAGTGGTTCTTCACCGGCCTCCTCTCCGGCCGCGATATGTCGCCCTATGCCGGCGACGCCGGCGGCGCTCGGCTGGTACGACAGCCGGCGGACCGTCTCATCCCCGCCGGTTCCATCGCGGAGCCCTTCTCCCGCCGGATGCTGGACACCGGCCTTGACGGTACCGCCTACCTGGAGCTGGTGCGGGGGTGTCCCCACCGCTGCTCCTACTGTTTCTACTCGAAGCGCGCCCGGACCGTGCGGGAGCTCCCCTTCGAGGTGCTGCTTTGCGCCCTGGAGACGCGGCGCGACATGAGGGAGCTCTACGTCATGGCGCCGGCCTTCGAGCGGTCGCGCGCCTTCAGGGAGGGCCTGTCGACGCTGGCCCGCCGGAACCCGGGCGTGGCCCTGCACACGGAGATGCGGGCCGGCGGCATCGACGCGGCGACGGCGGCCATGCTCCACCGGGCCGGCTTTCGGAGCCTGGAGGTGGGGCTGCAGACGCTGAACCGCCGGGCGCTGGAGATCGCCGGGAGACGGGGCGATCCCGAAGATGAGCTGGCCGGCATGCTGCGCCTCCGGG
>JAFGJK010000109.1 GCA_016929135.1 Spirochaetota bacterium
GCCACCACCGGTGCGCCCCCCGGGAAAATCCTGATCTCCGCGGCCTTTCTGCCGCGCACCGCAAAGGTGATCCCTGAGACGTGAAGGAAGCCGCCGTCCTCGTCCTCCCTGGTCCCCCTGACCGAGCGATCCAGGGCCTCCATTATCTCCCCGCCGGTGAGGGTGACCGTCATGAGCTCGTTTGAATAGGGCATCACCCGGAAGACGGATTCGATGGTGATGGGGCCCTTCTCGATGCTGGCCCGCAGCGAGCCGGCGTTGATGAAGGCCATGTCGGACAAGGCCTTTTCCCTCATGGCGTCGGCGACGAAATTACCGAGGTTCGTCTCCTCGAAGCGTATCCTGCCGCGCTCGCCGCCCATAAAGACCAGCGACTGCCCGATCTCCTGATGTAATGCCGCATTGAGCTTCGATCGATAGGAGGCAATGATACGGGCCACCGCCGCATCCTGCAGGGCCGCGGGCGTCACGGGGAGGTAGGAGTGCTTTTCGATGCGGGCCTTGCCGGTTTTGCCGTCCACCGCCAGGTCTATCCGTCCGAGGTATCGCCCCTTTTCGTGGGCCTGGAAGATCGAAACCCCGCAGGAGCTTCTGGGGGGATCCAGGAGGATATGATCGTGACCGCCGATCACCGCGGCAAGGACGGGGTGACCGCAGGCCATTTCGGCGTCCGATCGGTATCTGCTGTGCGACAGCAGGACCACCGGTCCCACACGGCTCGCCCTCCTGATCAGCGGCGTGAGGGCGCCCGCGGCCACCAGGACGTCGACCTTGCCCACGTTGGCGGGTGCCGTGGTGGTGAGGAGCTCCTGCGTGGTGACGCCGATGACCGTGAGCATCAGGGGCCCTTTGAGCCTGAATCGGGCCGTCGGGGGGTTCATGAGCTTTCCCGTCTTTTTCCACGCCACGTTGGCGCTGATGATGGGAAACCGGGCCATCCTCCTGAGGATGAGAAAGTTATCGATGCCGAAATCGAGCTCGTGGTTTCCCATGACCATGGCATCGACGCCCATGGCATTGAGTATCTCCATGTCGGCTCTTCCGTGAAAGACCGTGGAGAGGGGCGTCCCCTGGAGCAGGTCCCCGGCGACGAGCAGGATCGTCCGTATCCCCCTGGCGCCGTTCTCCCTCCTGATGGCCTTCACCATCGCCGCAAGGCCTGCGATGCCGCCGACCTCGGCGGTCTTCCCATCGGCACCCTTGGCCCTGTAGGGGAGGAGCTGCCCGTGGAGATCGTTGAAGAAGAGTATCGTGACCTTCGCCTCCCCGGAATCGCCCCCGTGCCTGGCGCTGGAGGTGACCGGTGATACATGAACGGAAAGGGGAATACGAGGGGGGCGGGCGTCCCGTGCCGCTCCCTCGTAGAGGTTGGGGAGTATCGCCGCGATGACGAGGATCGAGCGAAGAGTGTGGCGGTTTTTCATATCATGGGTCTTCCGGAAACCGTTCTTTCACCTCTATGATAACCTTGAGGAGGCTCATTGTCAATGTCAATCACGATGTCGCGGCCAGGGTTGATACTGCATATTGCGACAGGATCTTTGCCGCCCCTTTGGCGGCCCACAGAATCCGTGACGCTGCTCCATCGTAGCGAGCCGCTGCATCTCTGGGCGTTGCTGCGATCGTCTCCATCTTCACAGAATAGCGCAATCCTTTTTTGCGTGATTGCAGCAAGTTGGGAGCACGGATAGGGTACTAATATTTGTGTTGCCATGTCCGTGGATTATGCATATTCTTAAAAGAGTATAAATACCCAAACCTGAGGGGATTGCCATGACACGATCTGTCCGAAGAAAGAAGCTCTTCATGGCGGTGCTCGCCTTTACCGTGGGCGGGATGGCAGTGGGGGCGGTCTTCTCGTCGCTGATTGCCGAAACCTATAAGATGAAGGCGACGCTGAACGGCGTTATCGCCGGTTTCCTCATCGCCTTCGTTATCGGGACGCTGGAAAGCTTCGTCTTCGACCGGATACGCCGCGGCACGATCCTGCCGGTGGTGCTGGCCAAGACGGCCGCCTACACCCTGGTGATCGTGGCGGCATATCTGCTGGCGGACGTGATGGTCTTCGGCGTGACCAGTCTGCGCTACGATATGGAACATTACCTGGTGCAGACGCTGCTCTTCTCCCTGGGGGCGGTGTTCCTTTTCGTGATGCTGTTGAACATCAACAGGCTCCTGGGGCAGCGGGCCCTGCTGCGCCTCTTTCTCGGCAGGTACCACACCCCGGTGATCGAGCACAGGATCTTCATGTTCCTCGACGTGGCATCATCCACCGCGATCGCCGAGCGACTCGGGGACGTGACCTTTCATCGCTTCCTGAACGATTTCTTCTTCGATGCCACCGGGGCGATACTGGAATACGGCGGCGAGATCTACAAGTACGTGGGTGACGAGGTCATCGTCACCTGGTCGCTCCAGCGTGGTATCAGGGACGGGGACTGCGTCTCCTGTTTCTTCGCCGTGCGCCGCGAGGTGGAGCGACTGCGCGACAGGTACATGGCACGGTACGGCATCGTCCCCTCTTTCCGGGCGGGGATCCACTGCGGGCCGGCGGTGGTGGGAGAGATGGGTGATTTCAAGCGCGAGGTGGCCTTCCTCGGGGACGTGATGAACACCACGGCACGCATACAGTCCGAATGCCGCGTCAGATCCCGGGACATCATCATCTCCGATGACCTCGTGCGCGCCCTCTCCGGTGGGGGAGGGGATCGGTTCCGCTATGAATCCATGGGGACCATCGGACTTCGGGGGAAGAGCGGCGAAATGGAGCTCTTTTCGGTGACAGCAGCGGAGTAGTATGAATTTGAATCAGCGAACGTTTTTTAAGAACCGGCAGAACCCTAACGCTGTCGAACGATGGGGGCCTTCGTATACTACCGAACCGGGGCGGCCGGATGACGGGCGAAGAAGGCTGTAGGACGACAGTCCCGCTGCCATAGCATAACTGTTCGGAGGATCGCGCCATGAATACATTGAGATACCATATGACTCTCCTGGCGGCGCTCGGGACAATTGCCGTCCTGTGCTCCTGCGGCGCCGCCGGGGTCCGCACTGATTTAAGCAGGTCGGAGGGCATCGAGGAGAAAGACAAACGCATCGAAAGAGAAAAGACCTCCGGGCTTCTGGACGATAATGCCCCGGCACAGAACGAATCGGAGGGGAAAACGACCGGAAAGAATGAAGATACCGGTAGGGATCACAAGGATGGACTCTCTGCCTTCGGGTCCGGCGAAACCCACCGGCCGGGCAGCAAGGAGGGAGCATCGGGCCTGAAGGCCGGCTTCGCCGATGACAACAGGCAGTTCAATTACTTCGTGGATTTCCTGGCGAAATACTCGGCACGGGCGCGGCATCTTCCCGTCAATGTGTCAGAGAGGATCACCCTGAGACTGAAGGACTCGGGTGGGCTGTCGGTGCCGAATGCCGAGGTGCAGATCCTCGCTGGTGATGCGGTGCTTTACTCCGGCAGGAGCTATTCGGACGGAACCTTCCCGTTTTTTCCGTCGGAATTCGGCGGAACCGCGCAGCGCTACAGGGCCCTGGTGCGGTACGGGGGCGAGAGTGCCTCTGTCGATGTCGCACGATTCGGGCGTCGGGAGATCGATATTCCCCTGTCGCTGCAGAGGGGCGCCGTCCAGCGGGTCCCGCTGGACATACTCTTCATCTTCGACACCACCGGGAGCATGGGGGAGGAGATCGCCAGGCTGAAGCGGACAATCGAAATCATATACCTGAATCTCTCGGCGCTCCCCTCGAGGCCCCGGGTGAGGTTCGGCATGGTGCTCTACAAGGACCGGGGTGACGAGTACGTCACCAGGATCATTCCCCTCACCGAGAACCTCGAATCCTTCCAGGCCGCGCTGAACAGGATCACGGCCTCAGGCGGCGGAGATCTCCCCGAGGACCTGCAGTCCGCGCTCCGGGACGCCATGACCTCGATACAGTGGGATACCCAGGGTGTCCGGCTCTGCTTCGTCGTCACCGATGCGCCGCCCCATCTCGATTACGGGCAGGGCTACACCTATGTCAGCGCCGTCAGGGACGCCCGAAGGCTCGGCATCAAGGTCTTCACCGTGGGGAGCGGTGGCCTGGACATCAACGGCGAGTATGTGCTGCGGCAGATATCGCAGTACACCTCGGCCAAGTACATTTTCCTCACCTACGGCGAGCGGGGGGAGGCCGAGGGGGGTGTCGAGGGGAGCGTGAGCCACCATTCGGGCGCTAATTTCCAGACCGACAAGCTGGAGACGATAATCATGCGCTTCGCAAGAGACGAGATCTACAATCTCTCCAGGGAGAGGGAAAAGGAGGACGAGGAGTTCTTTTCCGCCCGCAGGATCGATACCGAGAAATCCGAGGAGACCCTGCGGAGGCTTTTCGTCATGGCGGCATCGCAACTGGCGGACTACTCGACCATCCGCATCAGGGAAAAGACGCCCACCAGCGTCCTCCCCTTCGCTGCGACCGGCACGCAGCTGAGGCTGAACGCGGAGTATTTCACCGAGCAGCTCATCTTCTCCATGAGCAAAAGCCCCTCCTTCGCCCTGGTGGAGAGGAAGAACCTGCAGGGGATACTGAAGGAGCTGGAGCTATCACAGTCCGGCCTCATGGACGAGGAGAAGGCGGCCAGGGTAGGAAAGATGCTCGGCGCAGAGCTCATCGTCACCGGGACGCTGTTCATGAAGGCGAGGGATTACGAGATATTCCTCAAGCTCCTGAGGGTGGAGACCGCCGAGGTTCTCTCGGTGACCAAGGCAAAGGTGGGGAGGGGGCTCGGGCTTTCAACAAAATAGCGCACCGGGGCGCCCGGACGATTCCGCGATGTGCGGCCGCGGATGACCCCGGGCGCCAATACCCTCCGTGGCCGTGCGATTGGAATTCCGGATAACGATGAAATATTTGTTGATTTTCTTCTGATCATAGTACAGTATCCGTCCAGTTTTTACATCCACAGGAGGATTTGCATGGCAAAAGTATTGTGCAGGGTCATCCTTCTCGCAGCGATGATCCCCTTCGTGCTGGCGGTACAGGGCAGCGCCGATTGCGATACCGTGACCGGGCTCTGGAAGTTCGATCTGGGTGGCGGGTATATGGCCTCCGCCGAGTACAAGTCGGACGGCAGCTTCGTACAGACGATGCAGGGTATGACTATCAACGGCACCTATACGGTGAAGGGGGGGAAGCTCACTACCGACGTCTCCGGCACCAAAACGGTCTTTTCCATCCTGTCCTGCACGGGCAACTCCATGACGCTGAAGAGGGACAGGGATGGCAGGACGATGATCTTCAACAAGTGATTCCGTACCCTCTCTGCGGTGAATCATACCCGCAGGGATGATACCATGACGCAGCGAGGAGCCCCGGGCGATTGCCCGGGGCTCCTTTTGCGTCTGCCGTACTTGAACCATGCCCCCGGTCAGGGCGGTCACCCGCACGTGGAAACCGCGAAGTCCCGGCCGGGGGCGATGACACTTACATGAAACCCGCCTTCATGCCCAGGAAATAGGTCCTGGGCTTGATGGGGCCGTAGATGTAGCCTGCATCGCGGGTGGTGCCGTAGTCCAGGTCGCCCTGGTAGCTGTCGGTGATGTTCTCCACGCCGACGAAGAGGTCGAGGTACCGGGACTGGTCGATGTCGAAACGGTACTGCAGCTTCGCGTTGGGGACGAAGAAGTCCCTCGTATGGTGCACCAGGTTGTCGCTCAGCCCAACCTCGTGTTCGAGCCACTGCCGGCCGATGTACTGGACGGAGAAGGTCGCGGTCAGTTTCTGAATGAAGACCTGGAGCATCGAGTACCCAGTCACCTCAGGCACCCGGAGCATGTGCTTGGTAACCCTGTTGGCGAAGATTTGATTCTTCGCAAGTTCCGATTTCGCGATCCAGGTGGCCGAGGTTGTCAGCCTGGCGAGGTTCTTGTACATCACCTTCAGCTCGGCATTGGCGCCGACGATCCTGGAATCACCCGCCACGTTGTCGCGGAGATAGTAGTCGATGTTGCCCACGGAGGAGTAGGGGGAGGAATAGTCCACCTCCATCTTGTCTCTGATGGTGGTGTAGAAGCCGCCGGCACAGGCCTGAATGACGAAGTCGCCGGGGCTGAAATCGGCGTCCAGCTCTCCGGAATAGGACATGGAGCGCTCCGCCTTGAGATTCGGGTGGTTCACGATCACCTGGTTGTGGCCGGCGCCGCCCGTCAGCGCCACCTCGATATGGAAGTCCTCGTCGAAGACCTGGGGCGACTTGTAGCCGGAGGCGACGGAGCCCCGGAGCCTCAGGTTTTCCAGGATGCGGAAAATGGCGCTCCCCCTGGGGCTGAAGACCGCATGGTTCATCTCGCTGTTCTTGTCAACCCTGGCGCCGGCAACGAGCTCGACGCGCTTCAGGTCCCAGTCGTACTGCAGGTAGGCGCCGTGGTTGCGATAATTCGCGTTTACGGTCCTCCCCATGCCGGGATTGTGATCCTCGATTTTGTCTGAGGTGAATTCGTACCCCACGGTAACGGTGTGGTCCTTCAGCGGGGTGACGTTCGCCTGCACCCCACCCACGTAATAGGGGTTCCAGGTGACCCCGAAGAGGGTCACGTTGTCCGCGAGGTTTGCCGGGTCGTAGGGGTCCGCCGCCGGCCCGTAGTAGGTGTTTCGCCTGTGCCACGAGGCGGCCCCGTACACGGAATAATCCACGTAATCGTTCACCCTGTGCTCCAGCTTGAAGTCGGCCGCCGTGCGGTTGGTCTTTGCCTGCTCGCGGATGCTGGAGAAGAAGGGCTCGCGGTCGAGGAAGTCGCCGCCCCGCCGGTCCTCGTGGATCGACTGGACATTGTAGGTGAGCTCCATCCCCGGTATGAGCGAGAAGAACCCGCTTGCCCCGAAGGTGTTGTTCACGCTGCGGCACAGGTCGGAGAACCCGTCGTGGTTGGCGTCCCAGGAGTCTCTGTTTGACCTGGTGCCGTACACCGCGATCCCCGCCTTGCCGTTCCGCGACACCGCCGAGGCGTAGCCGGAGACCGTGTAGGCCTGGGCCTTGTTGTTCTGCAAGAATTCGTGCTTGTAGCTGATGTTCGCCTCGTTGATTACCGGTTTTCTGGTAATGACGTTGATGACCCCGCCGATGGCGCCGCTGCCGTAGAGGGCGGAGCCGCCGCCCCGCACGATCTCCACCCTGTCGATGAGCTCCGACGGGAACTGCTGAAGCAGGTATACCCCGGCGAGCGACGATACGGTGGGGAAGCCGTTCACGAGGAACTGCGTATAGTTCCCCTCCAGGCCGTTGATGCTGACGGTATTGGCGCCGCAGTTCTGGCACTGGTTGTCGGCGACGATCCCCATCTCGCCGTTCAGGGACTCAAAGAGCGAGGCCGAGTTGGTGGCCTCGATCTTGTCACGCTTCAGAACGTCGGTCCTGATCGGGGCGTTCCTGATCTCCTTCCTGGTCTTGGTCCCGGTAACCACGATGGTCGATTCGACGGTGCCCCCGTCCTTCCCCTGGGCCTGCCCGCTCTCCTCGTTCACCACCTCGAAGGAGGATGCCGTCCGGGGAGAAAGAAGCATGGCGGCCGAAATGATCGCGATGATGATCGCGTAGTGTATGTGCTGTAACATGCATTTCTCCTTGTATTGAATATTGACAATAGCAACCATGGCGGGGCATATGCTGCCCGCGCGAGTCATGGTCCTCTCCGGCGCTCCCACTGACAGGGGGTGCCGGCAATTACAGAATTGACTGCGTCACGACATGGAGGAATACAAGGGGGGGGCCCTGACGGTGTCGGCGGATTTTTCACGATGAATGCACAGAGGGGTATTCGCGTGGGCGCACACCCCGCCTCGAATAACGACGAATAAAACGTCCCTCAGAACGGCGCCGACGACACTGTCGCTCTGGAATGACAGGTTCATGGTGACGCAGAAGATGTCCCAGTGCGTGCCGTTATGGGGATCGAAAAACTCCCTGGGGAGCGTGAAGCTCAGCATTGTCGAGGCCAGGACCAGCGCGGCCCCCAGTCGCTTCATGCTGCCGTGTATGTCGGTCTCACGCCTCATCTCATCTCAGGCTGAATCGAATGATCACCCGTATCCGCAACGAGTCCCCCGGAATCTGCGGCGGAAAGGGGGGGAGCGGCATCGAGCGGCGGATGCTGGCGACGGCGGCGTGCGTGAGGGCTGGGTACCGGGAGGACTGCTCGATCGCCACCCTCCCGATGGTGCCGTCGCGGCCGATCACGATCCCCACGACCACATCCCCCTCGTGCCCCCTGCGCCTCGCTTCTTCGGGATAGACCTTGTTGCTCTCGATCCTGGCCACCACGTGCGCGATGTAGCGCTCCAGGATGTCGCGGGGGGTGAGGGCGTCCTCAGATATTTTTTTCTCGGCCTCGTTCTTCTCCAGCTCCTTGGGAAGCTCGGAGACCCTCCTGATGTGGTAGACCTCGCTGCCGGGAATGAGATCGATGGGGGTCCTCTCGAGTGTGACCCTAAAGAGGCCCGGGATCAGAAGGGTTGCACAACAGACTGCGCAGAGTGCCGCCGCAATGGGGCCGACAAGTCTCCCCTCCTCGAGACGCTCCATGAGAAGACCCATCACCCGCCGGCGGCTCCAGTTCTTGAATGTCAGGTACACGATCGTCATCTCCCCCTACCGTTTCTTGTCGTGCTCCACCGAGAAGCTCGTGGCCCCGGCCAGCTTCGCGATGTCCAGCACCTCCACGAAACGCCCGTAGGGGATGGTGGTGTCTCCCTTAAATATGACGTCGTATTTTCCCATGCGCGTCATCCTCTCCTGCAGTATCCCCTTGAGGTCGTCCACTGCTACCTCCTCCCGGTTCACGAACAGTTCCCCGCGGGGTCCGGCGGTGACGATGATGTCCACCTTTTCGAGCTTCTCCCTGAACATCGCCTTGGGCAGCTCCATCTTCAGGGCGGGGGAGATGTAGTTCGAGCTGAGGATGAAGAAGATCAGCAGTTGGAACACGATGTCCACCATGGGGGTGATGTCGATCCCCTTTAATGCCGGCTTCCTTCGTGCGAAATCCATCTACACCGCCTCCCCGACGACTTCCTTGTTGAAGCGAAGGCCCGTACCCCCATCGCCGGAGTCCCCGCCGCAATCGGCCTCCGGCTCCGCGTAATGCCTTTCGTTCAGGTAAGTAATCGTGTAGCCCATCCTGTTGGCCCGTGCGGACACCTTCCTGTCGAGATAGATATGGGCCAGCTGGGTGGGTATCGCCACCGTGAGGCCGGCCACGGTGGTGATGAGGGCCTCCCATATGCCCCCGGCCAGCGAGGAGACGTCCACCTGTCCCCCCATCCTGGAGATAACCGCGAAGGAGCCGATGATGCCGGTCACCGTGCCCAGCAGCCCCAGGAGTGTGGAAATCTGAGCGATCGCAGAGAGCATGCCGAGATGACGTTCCATCCCCTCCAGCTCTTCTGAACCGGCCCGCTTGACCGCCTCCTCCCGTGAGCGGGCCCCCTTCTTCAGGTTGTCGATGTAGACCCCCGTGACCTTCACGAAGGAGCAACGCCGCCAGCGTCCCTGTGCTACACCTTCGAGGAACCGGCCGTACCTCCCGCGAGGCTGGTCATCATCCTTGCCGGCGGGTGGCGTGAGTATGTCGAGACTCTCTATGGGATTCTGATCGATCCGCGATACGAGCGTATCCCGGAAGCGGGGATAGTTGTACGAGGTGAAGAAAAAGTAGAGGAGCCGTTCGATGATGATGGCCCCGGCGGCGATGGCGGCCGCCAGTATGGGCCACATCACGAATCCCCCCTTTTGCATGAGCGAGAAAAAACCCTGTTGCATTAATTCGAACATTGCAAATCCTCCATTTCGTCGGTATCCTGCCTTGTGCAGGGCGCACACGATCACCCGTGGTTCCTGGATATCAGGCGCTGCGGGGCGGTCGCGACTTTCATCGTTCGGAGGATTACATCGGCGGTGCGCGGGTTTCCCTGGCGAGGCGCTGCGATATCTGCTGGCACACCGGTTCGGGATGCACCGCCACGGTGATGACCAGGGATATGCCCGCGATGATTACCGGAGCTTCCTGCAGATCGCTGTTCATGGAACAGTACGATCGGCAATAGCGGTCGTAGTCGACACCGGTATGCGGATCGAAGGTCTCCCGCGGAAAAAGGAACGAAAACGATGCCAGGAGGAGCATGGTGACGATCAGTGCTTTTGATCGGACTGGCTTGGAAGTATGATGGACGCTGATGGACATGGCTAAAGTTAATTCAAAATAATAAAGTTAGCCATAACTAATATATATTGAATTTCTTGTCAACGAAATTTTAAAAATTCACACCGTTACACCACCTCGATTCCCACCAGGACGATATCGTCATCCAGCGGCGTCTTTCCCCGGAAATGGTGGATCTCCCGCATGATCGAGTCCAGGGTCTTCTGGAGATTGGCATCGTGTACCCGGGCCATTATGCCCGGCAGGGCGTCATATCCCAGTATCTCCCCCTTGTCGTTCACCGCCTCCACGAGGCCGTCCGTGTAGAGGTAGATCCTGTCGCCGCGGTATAGCTCGAGCGTGGTGGCGAAATAGCGCGTCTGCTCGAAGGCCCCGATGGCGCTGCCCCTGGCGTAGAGTGTCTCCACTTCACCCAATGATGCCTTGTAAAGGAGGAGGGGGGGGTGTCCCCCGTTCGCGAAGGTGAGATTCACCACGTCGCTCTGATCCTGGCCCCTGAAGAGACCGTAGGCGCCGGTAATGAAGTAGCTCTGCATGTAGCGGTACAGTTCGTTGTTCAGATGGTACATGAAGGCACTGGGGTCCAGGGCATATTCCCTCATGAGGGTATTGGTGATCGATTTTACCAGCGAGAGGAAGAGGGCGGCAGATATGCCGTGCCCGGTGACATCGCCGATGAAGACCCCCAGGCCCCCCTCCTCGAGATTGATGAAGTTGAAGTAGTCGCCACCCACCTCCTCGAGGGGATAATAGCGAAAATCAATCCTGAATCTGTCCATAAGGGGGATCGATACGGGGAGGAGCCTCTGGTGAATGATGCGTGCGGTGGCCATGTCCTTTTCGATCATCTCGTTTCTCTTTTTCAGCGTCTCTATATGGTCATGGATCTCCCTCTCCAGGGCCTTGCGCTCCGTGATGTCCCGCGAGACCCCCAGAAGTTCCACCGGCCACCCCCGCGGGTCCCGGATGAAGGTGATGGAGGCCTCGGTGTTGATCCATCGCCCGTCGGCGTGACGTTCCGTGAATTCGATGATCCGCTGGCGGTCCGGGTCACGCTCGGCATCGTGCGCGACTTCCTCCTGCAGTACCAGAAGGGCGTTATTGAGCGATTCCGCCTCGATTCGCTGCTCGATGGGAATCGCCATCTCCTCCTCGGGAGACCTGCCGTTGAGGTGGAGCACCGAGGGGCTGATGTACGTCACCCTGAGCGTGGCGATGTCGAGTATCCAGATCTTGTCGGTGACATTGTTCGCGATCAGCCGGTAGAGTCGCTGGCTCTCCTGGAGCTCCTGCTTGATTTTTCGTATCTCGGTGATGTCCGTGATGACCCCCCGCAGGCCATCCACCGAGTCTTTTACGATGATCCTCTTGCTCGTGGTGATGACGTTTCTGAAGGTGCCGTCGGCCGCCCTGATCCTGAACTCGTAGGGTATCGATCCGCCCCCGATGGCCTCGCCGAAACGCTTCATCACTCCGGGGAGATCGTCCGGATTGATGAACTCGCTGAAATTCCTGCCGATGATTTCGTCCGGTTTCCATCCCGCAATGCTGCAGATGGCGGGGCTCACGTAATCCACCATTCCGTTTATGTCGATCGAGTATATCGCCTCCGATATACCCTCGACGAGGAACCGGAACTGTTCCTCGGATTGACGAACCTCATCCAGGAGGGTCTTGATCGGCGTGATGTCCTTTGTGGTGAGCACGCGGCCGATAATCCTATCGTTCTCCTCTATCATGGATTGGGTGATGAGGAGGTGCTGCGTGCGGTCATTGTGCCGGTATGTCACCTCGTAGTCACTGTATTCATTCCGCGGATCATATCCGTTGATCAGGTCCTGCATCCTCACCCCGTCGATATCGTTGCGGTCCGGGTGAAAGAGCTCCGTCGCTGCGGAATTCATCTGCAATACCTCGCCGGCGCTCCCCAGGAGGATTATGCCATCCCTGACGCTGGAGAAGATGCCCGGGACCATTTCCCCCATATTCGGCATAAGGATCCGGTACTTCATAATGGCGAAGAATACCAGAAGCGACGAGATTATCGTGGATGATGGGCTTAGCCGGGGCATTGAGCTGTCGACCAATCGCGGTACCACCACCTCGAGAAACAGAGCCGCCGTGAGGTTCAGCATCGGTCCCAGGATGAGCAGGAGCAGGGGGAGCCGCCTGCCGGGGTTGGTGACAACCCGGCAACGGAGGGCGAAGAGGACCATGGAGTAGAGCACCGGTACAACGATGATCACCGTCAGGAGAGGGAGGAAGAGCGGTCCCTCCTCCTGCCAGGCGCCCCAGGGGTACAGGCGGTACCGCCGCACCACCAGATCGGTGAGGATGGCGATTGCGACGCACCCCGCGGCGGCGGCAAGGCCAGCCCAGTACACCGTATCACGCCTGCGCCGGAGGGCCGCATAGGTGAGATTCATCACCAGGAAGCCCATGGGGAGCCATACGGCAGCGGCGGCCTTCAGGAGGGGGGGGCACAGCCATTCCGGTATCGGAAGATAGAGGGGGAGGGTGATTCCCACCCAGAGTACGGAACAGCCGGTGAGGGCACAGTAGGCCCGGTTCAGGGGATCACGGCGATCCAGCGCGTATACGTACGCCAGGGCAAAGGCGTTGATCGTGTTTACGATCAGCGGGATGATAAAATACAATTCCATGTCTGTTCATCCGGTGGGGATGCTATGGTGAAATAATTGTGACCGGCTCTATAGTATAGTAATGATCGGGGATAATGCAACAGGTTTTTTTTGCTGAACGTGTAATAATACCAGAGTCTGCTCCATCCCGGGGACCAGGGGATTCAGGGTTGTTGCCATACGGATATGAAATAATATCCCCTGACCCGGTTTTATTGCAACCATGATAACGGTGTTCCGTCTGTTATTGTAGATACTGCAGGATATGGAGCAGTAGAGGGAAGCGTGAGGAGTTGAACCTTATGATTGCATTTATTATCACATTCTCAGCCTCAATACTGTATTTTGGATGCGGATTTCTCGGAAGATATATGCTGAAGACTCTGTAGCCAGTTTTTTTATCATCTTGCGTGCTGTTCCCAGGCAATAGTTATCCGTCTGCCCTGAGAATTATCGGTGTAAGAGGTGATATTGTGGGCACTCGTGTACTGCTCGTTTATCCCAAAATCCCCACATCATATTGGAGCTTCGAATACGAGCTCCCCTTCGCGGGCAAGAAAGGGCTGATGCCGCCGCTGGGTCGGCTGACCGTTGCTGCCACTATTCCTGCCGGGGATCAGATGCGAATCATCGATATGAACGTCCAGGACCTGACCTCCGAAGTTGTTCGTGCAGCCGATATCGTTCTCGTATCATCGATGATTGTTCAGAAGGATTCTTTACGTATCGGGAATGAAGGCAGCGGTGCAACGGAAATACAGGAGGCAAGGCTCGGCGGTGCAGCGGATCGCAGCAGCGGTATACCTCGATTTCGACGAGCGGTGCGAGAAGCTTGTTGCACTGTTCATGCGCGGCGGGGTTTTCCGGGAAGAATTCTTGGGAAAAAATTCTTGCAGTTTTCAGGCGTTACAGGAATAAGTGGGTAACCAGAGAAAGGAGCACTCTATGCCGTCCACAGCAGCGCAGATAATCGTCTCGATAATCCCCATTGTGGGCATCGTCACAGGGGGGGCCGTGCTTTTCTTCTACATGCTGTGGAATCACAAACAGCGTATGATGCTCATCGATAAGGGGCTGGTTCCTCAATCACCTTTTGACCTCCTCACCTTCAGCCTTTTTGCGGGGCTGATACTGTTCAGCATCGGCGTGAGCCTCGTGGTCTTCTTTGTGATGAAGGAGGGTTTCAGCTACGGTGTTCTCAGCGGGATCATCCCCCTCTCAATAGGCGTAAGCCTGGTCGTTTTTTTCTCGGTCCGACTGAGAATGAAGAAGAATGATCCCAAGTGATGAACATCTATCCGATGAGGGGATAATCGAGCGGGTTCTTCAGGGGGAAATGGAATTGTTCAAAGAACTGATCATCCGGTACCAGAACCTTCTGTACAGCATCGGTATGAGGTTTTTCCGGAACGTCCATGAGTCGGAGGACTTCGTGCAGGACGTGCTGATCAAGGCATACGAAAATCTCAAATCCTACAGGGGGAGGGGATCCTTTCGGGCATGGCTTACGAGGATCGCCTACAATCTCGGCATCGACAGGACACGTGCCCGCACCGTGGAGGATGACATTTCCGGAAGGGAGATCCCGGTGCCGGCACTGACCCCGGAGGAGGGCCACATTCGCTCCGAGGTATCCGATGTGCTGCGCGGTGCGATCAACAGGCTTCCGGAGAAATACAGAATATGCCTTGACTTTTTCTTCTTCTGGGGATTGTCATATAATGAGATAAGCGATATCACAGGGTTCCCGGTGAATACCATAAAGTCCCACGTGCTCAGAGCAAAGCAGGCCCTGAGGGACTGTCTGAGGGGGACCGTGGCCGAGAGGTACTATGAAGTGCGATGACGCGATCTTGCGGTTCATGGAGCTGGACAACAGGGAAACACTCCCCTTGCGGGTGAGGTTTCACATGCTTCGCTGCCGTCATTGCAGACAGGAGATACGGTCCTTGCGGCGTATTCTGGATGAGCAGCTGGGGGCGTCGCCCTTCATGCTGGAGAGGGATTTGAGCGCCCCGCTGCAGTCGTACCTCAGACAGAGCGAGGTATCCTACCACAGGGAGATCTCCTATGTTAAATGGCTCTCGGTGGGGGTCGTGATCCTCTCCGGGAGGATCCTGGTGACCTTCAGCGATACCCTGGCGTGGCTCCAGGACCGTTTCGGCAGCAGCCTCGATATCCCGCTGAACATTGTGCTGGGCCTTGCCCTGAGCATCTACGCCCTCTGCTTCATCGGCACCCACATTGACGAGCTGAAAAAGACGATCGACCTCTATTTCAAGTAGCCTCCCCTGGGGCGACATCACATCCTCACCGTGGCGTGGCGGTTAACGGTCGATTCCCCCGATCGGACCGGAGATTCCTTTCCCGCAGCCGCAGTGTTTCACGCTCCCTTCCCCGCCGTCACGGCCGGGGGGGAGGGATTTCTGCCAACTGAGGCAGGTTTTGTACATAAACATTTTATTTAACAGAAAATTCACAATGGTGACGGGATTTTCCTTGCATTTCAAATGGGCACACTGGTGACATTGTAGGTACCTTGTCTTGAGGGAGTCGATAGAAGGAATTTCGGGTATACGCGGATGGCGGTTGTAAAGGATTCCGGAGAGGATCGAGAAATGCATAGCGGCTGCGGCAAGCGCATCCTTCTGGTGGAGGATGAGATCATTGTCGCTCAATCACAGAAGCTGATACTGGAGAGGGAGGGCTACCGGGTAGATCTCGCCTGCAGCGGGGAGGAGGCCATCGATATGATCGACGGCGGAGTCCGGGCGGACATGGTGCTGATGGATATCGACCTGGGGGAAGGGATGGACGGCACCGAGGCCGCGGCGATTATTCTGAAGGACCACGATATCCCGGTGGTGTTTCTCTCCTCGCATACCGAAAAGGAGATCGTCGACAGGACCAGGAGAATCACGAATTACGGGTACATCGTGAAGGCCTCGGGGGATACGGTTCTCTTCGCCAGCATAGACATGGCCTTCCGGCTTCACGACGCTGCCCGACGGCTGAAGGAGAGCGAGGTCCGCTACCGGCTCCTGGCGGACAATTCAGAGGACGTCATCTGGACCATGGACTTCAACGGCAGGTTCACCTACATAAGCCCGGCGGTTGAGCGGATGACCGGATGGACCCCTGAGGAGGCCATGGAGATGAGGCTGGAAGACTACGTGCTCCCCCAGTACATTGTACCCCTCAGGAACTTGCTGGCGGAGGAACTGGCAAAACCGGTCGGCGATCGCGCGGAATCGAAGTCGATTGAGATACAGCAGTATGCGAAGGACGGCTCTGTTCTGGACGACGAGATCACCGTAACCTGGGTCCTTAACAAAAGGGGGGAGCCGGTGGGGCTCCAGGGGAGCAACCGGTACATAAACGACCGGAAGCGGGCCGAGGAGGCCCTCAGGAAATCGGAGGAATTCAACAGGAGGCTCGTCGAATCGTCCCCCGCAGGGATCATCTTCGTGGACGCCCGGGGGGTCATTCTCTTCGAGAACGAGGCTTCGAAGCGGATGATGGGGGTGCCCCAGGGGAAGCCCTCCCCGGTGGTGGGACTCAACATACTGAAGATAAAACAGGTTGAGGAGACGGGAATCCTTCATACCATGCAGCGCGCGGCGGCCGGGGAGACCATCACGGGCCTGGAGTGCCACTACCGCTCCCTCCTGGGAAAGGAGCTGGACGTGGAGGTGAGCGCGGCGCCGATTTTGGGGAGTGACGGCTCCGTCCAGGGGGGGATCGTCATGCTGAACGATATCACCGAGAAGGTGACGGCCAGGGAGCAGATCAAGCAGATGCTGGCGGAGAAGGAGGTCCTCCTCAGGGAGATACACCACCGGGTCAAGAACAACATGATCATCCTCACGAGCCTCCTGAGCATACAAGCGGAGTACGTTGATGATCCGAAGACCCGCGGGATCCTTCAGGAATGCAAGGACAGAATCAATACGATGCAGATCATCTACGACAGGCTCTACCGGACAAACGACCTGATCACGGTGGAGGTGCGACCGTACCTGGAATACCTGATCCAGACGCTTTTCACTGCCTATGCAACCGTTCCGGGAAAGATCGACCTGCGCATGGATATTGAGGATTTCACCATGGAGGTGAAACGCGCAATCCCCTGCGGCCTTATCATAAACGAGCTGATCAGCAACGCCCTGAAGTACGCATTCCCGGGGGACAGGAGCGGCTGCATCTCCGTGTCGATGGAAATGGGGGAGGAAGACGGCACGCCAATGGATGGAGACGGTGCGACGACGGGGAGGATCAGGCTCGTGATCGCGGACGACGGCGTGGGCCTTCCCCGCGACCTGGACCTGAACCACCTCTCCACCTTCGGTCTGCAGCTGGTGAGGATACAGGTGGACCAGCTGCGGGGGGCCGTGAGCATCCTGCGCGAGGGGGGAACCGCTTACGAGATACTCTTCTGAACACCGTCAGATTTCCTGTGACGGTGAGCGTCATTGGATGGTCTTCGCAACCGCTCCGGTGGGGCATATATCAACGCAGAGGCCGCATTGCAGGCACCGCTCCTGCGCGATCACCGGGAGGCCGAAACCGGACTGGGAGATCGCATCGGCGGGACAGCGGGACACCAGCGGGCAGCGGTGGTTCTGCGGGCATCGATCCTTATGAATTGCAATCATATCACCGACTCCATATGCTGACTCCCCCCGCATGCAACGTCATACTGGTATGACGGGCATTCGGGGGGAGCGGACCTTATGGCACTATGGGCGTTTCTTGTCATCCCTGTGTCTCTCTTCCAGAGAGCAGCTGGAATTGAGTCAGGTGGGGATGCCCAGTTTCGGCAGCACCCATTTCATCAACGCGAACCACAGTGCCACGATTAAAATAAACCAGCCAATTTCCTTCACTGGCGGCTCCTTTAAAATTTATTTAAAATATACTAAAATTCTAAATATTTGTCAACATCCGATCTCATTAATATGATACGAATACCTGCATGATGGCACGGACAGTGGGTGTGCTGCCGGGGGTAGATGCGGCGGCAAAATTTCATGAAACACCGGATAATCTGTTGATTAAATCGGTGCGGGGAAGATGCTTTGACCATGGAGAGCGATGAGGATAGACAATGCCTCCGATGCGGTGCCTGCTGCCTGCCGGGGGTTTTCTCCCTCATGAGGGAGAGTGATATCCGCCGCTGGAAGGACCAGGGGAGGGATGATATCCTGCATATCGTGGCGCGATCGGAGCCCATATGGGCGGGAGACCATATGATCTCGGCACAGGGGAATGAGATGGGGCAGGGGTGCCCCTTCCTGGAGTTCCGGGACGGGATGCTGGCCTGTTCCATCTATGAGACGAGGCCGGAGGTCTGCAGGGAGTTCAAGCCAGGGTCTTCGAGGCTCTGCCGTCTCTTCAAGGGCTCAGGGGAGTAGCCGCGGGGGGTCACTCGATATCGTACTGAAGGTCGATGCTTCCGCCCTCGGTGCTCACGAAGACCTTTGTGTCCACAAAGGATCCCTCCGCGGGATGCCGGTGAAGGGTGAGTATCAGCCCCTGCTTCCAGCAGGTGGAGAAGCCGAGCCTGGAGGTGAAAGACTTCACGTCCCGGACATGCAGCTGCTGGTTCATGAAGACGATCGCCACGTGCCGCCCCACATGGGATATGTAGATAAACCCGTCCTTTTCCATGGTTTCGTAGAGGGCGGCGCTGGTGGGCCCGCTCCTGATGGCCATATCGGCGGCGAGCTCCCTGTACTCCTCGCTCTTCAGGCCCGGCCATCGTTTCATGGTATCGTAGAATCCGGGGAAGAGTCGCTCCCCGGAGATGGTCGGCACGTCGCTTCCTTTGTTCGGAATCGGGCAGGGGTCGCAGCGGTGCGTCGATGTGCAGGAGCAAGCGAGGGCTGTACAAAGTGCCGGGACGAGAGCCTTCATGATGCTGCCCCTGAATCTGTATCCGGTGCGTGTATGTCGTTCCGCCGCCGATACCGCAGCAGGGCTTTTTCCTTTCACAGATTGATCACCTCGAATAAGCAATTGAATTGACCGTGACCCCGGGCATGTCTACCACTCTGCAAGGGATTCCACGATCTCCACGGCGTCCCTGACGAAGCGGGCGCAACGTGAGATGAAGAGGCCGCCTTCCCTGATCTTTTCCATGTCTTCATCGGTGTTTATATCGGCGCCTTGCAGCGGGATGCACCGCACCGTGCCGTGCAATTCCTCGAAGCGGCGAAGGAAAGCCTGGGCCTTGTCGTATCCCCTCTCCTTGGCTTCGTCCCCCTCGCCGATACCGCGACCGTACATCAGTCCCAGGTCCATGAGGGCGCCGGAGACGGCGCCGCAGGTCTCCTGTCTCCTGGCCATTCCGGCGCCGAAGGGAAAGGCAATCCTGAAGCAGCGGTCCTTCTCCACGCCGTGAAGCGGGCCGAAGACAGAGAGTACTGCCTGCGCACAATTTAATCCGTCTCTGAATACACCATCCGCCTCTGTTGATTTCTCTGTCATGGTGCTGTCCTCAATCTGGGATTGCTCCACCGGAGGGTTGTGCTGTCAAGCCGCATTTGTGCGTACGATCACACACGGAAACACCATTACAGCGGCATCGCCGGCGGGCAGGATACGTCCTGCGCCCGGCCGGCTAGGGGTTCTTCAGCTTGTGCTCGATCCTGGCATGGTATTCGGCGATCTCGTTCCTCAGGATTGTGAGGTCCGCGATGCGGTCGTCGAGCCGCAGCAGGTGGCCGTTCAGGAGCTCCAGGAGCCGCTTCAGCACCTGCTCATTCGATTTCTGTATAGACCATATCGCCTCCAGCTCCTGCATCTCCGTGAGGGTGAGGCCCAGTATCTTCAGGCGCTTAATGAGCTTGAGTCTCCCCAAGTCGTTTTTCGTGTAGACCCGCTTCCCCCCCTCGATGCGGCGTACGGAATTGAGGAGGCCGATCTCTTCGTAATATCGGATGGTGCGCTGGCTCATCTCCAGCTTTGTGGAGATTTCTCCAATGCTCAGAAAGTCCTTGTTGTCTTCGATCGCTGATTCGTACATTATTCGCTCCAGGGGACATGCTGAATCCGCTGCAAAAAAGGCAAGGTGAAAATGCGGCCGCCCGTGCGATGACGCGGGCGGCCGCATGATTCGTTACGATGCATACTTTGAGGAGAAGAGGTCCCGCAGTTTGTACTTCTGCACCTTCCCGCTGGCAGTCATCGGGTAGCTGGTCACGAATTCCCAGTATTTCGGGATCTTGTGACGGGCGATCTTACCCGTGCAGTATTCCACGAACTCCTCAGCCGTGGCCTCGGTGCCGGCCTTCAGCTGAATGGCCGCCAGGACCTGTTCGCCGTATTTCTTGTCCGGTATGCCCACCACGTGCACGTCGTTCACTTTCGGATGCTTGAAGAGGAACTCCTCTATCTCCCTCGGGTAGATATTCTCTCCGCCGCGGATAATCATATCCTTGATACGACCGGTCACTTTGAAGTAGCCGTATTCGTTCACCTCTCCCAGGTCCCCCGTATGGAGCCATCCGTCGTTGTCGATGGCGTGTGCGGTGGCCTCGTCCATCTTGTAGTAGCCCTTCATGACGCACTCGCTTTTCGTGACGATCTCGCCCTGTGTGTTCGGGGGGAGCTCCTCGTTGGTCTCCGGGTCCACGATCCTTCCCTGGATGTCGGGGAGGAGTCTTCCCACGGTGGAGACCCTCAGGTCCACGGGGTCGTTCGTCCTGGTCATTGTCATGACCGGAGAGCTCTCGGTCTGGCCGAAGGCGATGACCACATCAGGGCAGTGCATCTTTGTCCGCACATTGTTCATCGCCTCCACCGGGCAGGGGGCCCCGGCCATGATCCCGGTGCGGAGCGTCGACATGTTGTAGTTGTCGAACTCCGGGTGCGCCATGATGGCGATGAACATCGTGGGAACGCCGTTCACCGCGGTGCACTTCTCGGCATCGATGGTCTTGAGCGCCCAGAGGGGGTCGAAGGATTCCAGGATAACCATGGTGGATCCATGGTAGACGGAATTCAGCGTGCTCATGACGCAGCCGAAGCAGTGGAACAGGGGAACCTGGATAAGAAGCCTGTCCTTCTCGGTCATCCCCATGACGTCCCCCACCATGCGGGCATTGTTCACGATGTTGAAATGGGTGAGCATGACCCCCTTGGGGAATCCGGTGGTGCCCGAGGTGTACTGCATGTTAATGGTGTCGTGGATGTCTATGGATCGCTCCCTCTCGTCCAGCTCGGCGTCACTGATCCTCTCGGCGAGCTTCGCGATCTCGTTGAAATGGTACATCCCGGGTGTGTATTCCCGCTTGCCGATGTACACGATGTTTTTCAGACCGGGCAGATTGTCCGACGAGGTCTTCCCCGGTTCGGAAAAATCGAGTCCCTTGATCACCTCGCGGGTGATGTTGTAAAAATTGGTGTCACGGTATTCCTCCATGATCACCAGCGTCGTGGTGTCCGACTGCTTGACGATGTACTCCAGCTCATGGGATTTGTAGTTCGTGTTTACGGTCACAAGAACGCCGCCGATCATGCTGAGACCAAACTGCAGGTATACCCACTCCGGCAGATTGGTGGTCCATACGGACACATGATCCCCACGCTTCACCCCCAGGGCCATGAATCCTTTCGCAACGGTCCGGCAGGATTCATAGAGCTCCCGGTAGTTCTGGCGGAGACCAGTCTGCGGGTAGATCAGCGCTTCGTTCTCCGGATACCGCTCGACTGTGTCGCGGAGCATCTGACCGATCGTCTTTGTAACAAAATCCGACATAAACCGCCCCCTTCTCCTTGCGTATAATACTTTTTTGTGGCGCCCTTTGCCACTTAACGTTAACTGGCAAGGTATCCCAGGGGGCCGCAGTGTCAAGCAGGAATGATAAAAAAATGTATGTTTTTTATTAATACATACATTAAAAAATATACATTAAAATCGAGCGGTTTTATTATATAATATTATATAATATGATCATACTGTATGACACAAATTGAAGGACTGCGGGGGCGCAGCCAACACCCCTCTCAGGGGAGAATTTCATATCACCTCGATGCACTGGAGATCGACTCGTCCCGGGGCAGAACCGGGATGATGGATCCTGCAGTTGCGTTGCGGTAAAAAGGTATTGAAATAAATCGAGGCCGTGTATTCGATTACCTTAAAGTAAAACACACGGTGGAATCCCCCGGACTGGGGGAATGTAGGTCTGTGTACGTAAAACTTGAGGCTGGGATGCCGGTCCCGTAGCAACGAATGATGAAACGATGCCGCATGTACGCTGTCCGGCTCGGGGGGATGTTGTTGTGTCTCTTTGCCGGGTGGTCCCCCGTCTATCCCTATACCTGGTTCGTGGAGGGATCGAGGGAGTTCGTTTATTCCCGGACCGGGGGGAGCGGGATGGAGACCTCCAATGCCCTGAACAGTCAGGAGCGATGGGGCGTCTGGAACGGAAGGACCGTTATGGTCAACAGGGTCGATTTCAGAAGGCCCTCGGCTCCTGATCTAAGGAGGCCAGCCGACGAAGAGGAATTGCTGGCCCTGGAGAATACGGAAGCGCCCGATGAGGAGGCGCTGAGATCCCTTGTGCGCTCAATGACCGGCGAAGCCGCCACTACGGACGAGGCGGCGGCACGTCTGGCCATCTGGGTGCGGGAGAACATCACCGTGGCACAGACCGCGCCACCCGGCCCCATGGAGATGATCGATGTTAAAAGGGCCACCCCCGCCGGTTTCGGCACGCTCCTGACCGAGCTCTTCAGGGCCGCGGGCATACCGGCCAGGACGCTCTCCACCTATGTGCCCCGGGGGTGCGGATGCAACTACGGGAGCACCGGCGGCCATTCATCCCTCGCCGAGTTTTTCAGCCCGGGACGGGGATGGCTCTTTTGCGATCCCCAGAATTCCTTCGGGTACGCCGAGCCCTTCAACCTGCTCGATTGGGGCTACTGCGACGGTGATTTCGGGGATGAGATCGCCAGGATAGACGAATCCTATGTGGTTAACATGAAGGGGGAGCCTGTCAGGTGGCAGGTCTTTTCCGCACCCGCCTGGGGCCGCCCCCAGCGTCCGGCCTTTGTCTTCAGGGTGGTGGACCAGGACGGGAAGAGCGGCGTATCGTCGCCGGGGCTTTTTCTTGGACTGAAGCAGGCATTGGAGATGATGAGGTCCCCGGCATCCCGCACCGATGGCGGAGCGGAGGAAAAGGGATGGAGCGGTGTGGTCACGGACTACAAGGGCTTCTCCGCCGAGTTCTGCGGCGGCTATGTAAAAGTAAAGACATCGCGCGACGCCACTCATGTGAGCCTGCTCCCTCTCGATCGGGGCATGGGGGGGAGGTGGTTCCGGGACAGGGCGGCGGTAATCATGGGGAACTGCCTCTTTGCCAGGGAGTACACCTTCACCGGCTCCGGGACATATCTCTTCAACGCCGATTTCAGCGACCGCGCTGTTGTGAAGCGAATCCTCCTGCGCAGGGAGAACGGCGCGCCGCTCGGGAGTGAGCGGGTAACAATACGGCTCGCCGGAGAGGAATACGAGATCAGATCGGACCGGGAGGGTGAGATCTGTATCATCGCCGACGCGCAGGATATGGCGCTAGCACTGCGGGGCAGGGAGCATCATGTATCCTTTTCGTCGGGGCCGGTACAGCGCGTACCCAGGTACCAGCTGCCGCAGTACGACATCGTCGAACGTTACATCGGGGAGCGCCGTATGGGAGGGGGAACGGTGGTGTGCGAGCTGCGCGACCTGTCAAACCATCCCTCCCGCTACTCCTTCGATTCGTTACTCCTCTACGGCCGCAACAGGAGGGCGCGCCGGCTGGAGGCTGAGGAGCCGGGCGTCGTGTCGGCCCAGGGGCTCAATCCCGGCGAGCAATACACGCTCCTTTTCCAGCTGGGTGAGCGGAGCATCAAACGCACCTTTACGGCCTGTGAAGGGGAGGCGGTGCGGATGAGGGTCTCGGCGGTGGAGCAGTACCTGAACCTATCGATCGTCACGCCGCCGGGAATGCGGGTACCGGTGATCTATGAGTATCTCCCCGCCGGCGACGTGGTCCCCTACCGCACGAGGAACAATACACTGATGATCAGCGCCCCCCCGGGCGAGCACGTCTTCGCCGACAATAAAGCGGGACGGGGTTTCGTTCCCCTCAGAATCACTGCCGATGCGGTACGGTGGGATTACGGGTCCGCGGATTGTGATCCGGAATACCAGTATCATGTCATGGAGCTCCTGCACCGCGGAATCAATTTCGCCGCGGGATACGTCATGCACGGCGGGGACAGGGTGCGCGCGGCGGAGATCTGGCTTCAGGACCTGCAGAGGGGGAGTATGGTGCGGGGGGATACCGGGGATGACGGCTACTTCATGTTTTCCGATATTCGCGTGGGAGTCCCCTACAGGGTCTTACTGTTGGGCAGGGATTACTGCGTCTCGGGCTTTTTCACCGGGAGATCGGGGAAGAACCGAGTACAGCTGGACACTTCAAGGCTCTCGGCGACGAGGATCATCACCGGCTCCAATCCAGTGAAAGGGGCGGGGGGTCTGCATAGGAACGTTGGGGATTCGAAGGATATCTTCCTGCTGCTGCCGTACTGGGACCGTGGTATCAGGATCAACAGCAGGAAGCTCTCCTGTACGATGGAATGCTACACCGTCTATCTCGACAGGGGGAGCCTCATGTTCAGCTCCAGCGGGAGCATTGCCGATGCGGTACCGGTGAAGGCCACCGGCTCCAGGATCGAGATACCACTCCTTGCGGCGGGCGGGGATTCTCTGGCGGAACGGTATCACGCCCTGAGGGACACGGTACCGAAGCATGTTCCCTGCCTCATCGCCAGGGTCCGCGACAGGGGGGGGAGCGTGATAACCGGGGGGAGGATCAGGCTTCTGTCCGAGACGGACACCAGGAGCCTCCAGCCGGACGAGAGCGGCATCATCGAGGCCGACAACCTCATCCCCGGCAGGGAGTACACACTGCTGTACAACGGCGATGGGTACCAGGTGGCGCATGCCTTCACCCTAAACGTCGGGGGCCTGCACAGGATGGACCTCGCGGCACAAAAGCTTCCCGCGGTATCGCTGAAGCTTTCGAATTACGACGGCTCCCTCTTCCGCACCTTCCCCTCGAAATCGGTGGACGGCATATCCTTCTCCAGCGAGCAGTGTGAGCCGAAAAACGGCCGCTATACGGTGTATGGAGACGGTGGACCGGTCTATTTCAGGATCGGCAGGCGCAGGGCACTCAGGGGATTTGCGTCCGGGGAACACCTGGTGGACTGCAGGGTTAACCCGGCTCCCCCCCTGGAGGAATACGGAAGGATCGCCGAAGCGCTCTTCAGGGAAGAATCGGTGCTCATCTTCACCATATCACGTGACGGGATCCCCCTGAGGGACTATTCGGTCAAGGCCTGTATCGGCGAGGAGGAGCGCACCCTCTACGACAGTGAGGGCGTGATGCTGTTGCGGGGTGAGGGGGGGAGCGCGGGTATCTTCTACAATTCCAGGGGGGCATATCTGGATTGTCTGCTCCCCCTCAGGGAGGGGGCCGTAACGGTTAAACGGATCGACCTGGCCGCGGATTCCAGGATACACCTGAGCCTTTCCAGGGGCAAGAGCGCCGTGACCGGCGGCGAGGTGCGGATATACAGGGACGTCGTTTTGAAGGAGGGGAAGATTGCGGAATACGGATCTGTGGCACGTGCCGTAACCGACAATCGGGGGCTCTGCCAGATCACGGTGCCGGACGGCACCTATTACCTTGATTACGGCAACGGGAGCCCGGTAAGGGTCGTGGTGGGCGGCGCCCGGAAGATCCTGAGGTTCTCGCTGTAGCGCCAAAGGGAATGGCGATGGGCTCCGTGATGCTGCCGCGATTATGGGGTGGCCGGAATCGGGGGAGTGGGAAACTGCTTGCAAAATATTGTCAGATGCGAGATCGTCGCGTCATCACCGGACTGGCGAGGGAGGTCCCCGGATGAAAATTTCTCAGGATGAATTCAGGAAGGAACTGCTCTGCGGGCTTGCCAGGGAGAACTGCGTCACCGTCTTGAATGCCAGAGCGGCACTGAGCGCCGCGGTGGTGGTCAGAATCTGCCGGTTTGTGAGCACACTCTGCGCCGATCACGGGGATACGGAATGCCGTCGCCAGTCGGAGACCTGTTTGTCGGCCGCGGACGCCCTGGAGCGGGGCGACGAGAAGACGTTCCTGGAACTCTGCAGGTATGCCTGCAGCACCTGCCCCTATACCGCCCGCGTCTCAGGCAACAATACGATCACCCTGCAGTAATCCGTACAGGGGGAGCCGCTACCATCCCGATCGCTTGCCGGTCGCTCCGTCGAGTGATACGGCGATCACCGAAACTGCATCCACCGAGGAATCGTCCATGGGGCCGGAGCTGCCGGCGTATTTTTCCGATATGAGCTCCAGTGCCTCCCGTTTTTCCTCACGCCCCTCGAGGAGGCGGGCACTCCCCGATGCCATCACTGACCGGTAGCGCGTGCCGAAGGAGCAGGGTTTGTCGCCGGCAACCGCCTCGATGTCCACCGTGGCCTCGATGTGGACCCGGGGATTGGCGCGCAGCATGTCGATCTTCTTTCCCTGCGGCGCCGAATGGAGATAGACCGTGCCGTCCCTGTGGGCGAAATGCATCGGAACCAGATAGGGCTCGTCTCCGGCGGCCATGGCGATGCGCACCACCTGGGCCCGGGTGAGAACCTCATCGATCCACTGCGTTTCCAGCACCTGCTTGTCCCTGCGCCTCATCCCATGTCCCTCCCCATCCGTATCGCCACCAGCGGCCTCCCGTCCGGCCCCGACCTGGGTTCCGCCCCCAGTGGCCTGAATCCCAGTTTCATGTAGAGCCTGAGAGCCGGGGTGTTCTCGTTGATGCACATCACCATGATCGTCCGCACGGAGAAGGTGCCGGCCGCAGTGTCCATCATGTGTCGCACCAGGAGGGTGCCGGCGCCATGCCCGCGGAATTCCGGCCCCAGAACGAGGTTGCCGATAAAGCACCGGTTCCCCGTTTCGATGTCGTAAAGGTTCGCAAATCCCGCGACCCTGCCGTCCAGCATCATAACCGTGGCGCAGCGGCGTTTCTCTATCTGCTCCATCAACACATGGGGCATGAGCGGGAATGACGCACTGGGAAAGATATAACAGAGCTCCATGGGATTCTGCGGGAAGCCGCAGATCTCTGCGATATCCTCGGCGCGTACGCTCCTGAAAACGGGCTCCCGGGCACCTTCCATTCCGATCCCTCGCTGCGGTATCTTTCCGTTGCACATGATGGCGCACCCGCCGCCGTGTCAAATGTTTTATGACGCCCACGGGATGACGGAGATCGGTAAGTGGCTTGACCGGGGGGCGGGACACGGGTACCCTTGCCATGAGTGAAAGACGATACAATCGGACAGGACGAGGAGGAGGTGTCTGAGTGAATCTGAAATGGCGCGTACTGCTGTCGCTGTCGCTGCTGGGCAACACGATCCTCCTGGCATTTCTGTTGTACGGTTTTGTGAACAGACCGGCTCCCGGTGTGGCGTCACCGGAGGAAGAGGGGTCCGCTCTGGTGCGGGGACGATACGCAGGGAATGGTGCCGGGAGCTTTATGGAGCTCAGGAACGCGGTCTTTTACTGGAACGACCGCGTCTACATCGATACGGATTTCCTTCGGGTGAAGAGCGTCCCCCTTGCCGGGGAGGTCACCGACATGGACCGGCCCGGCAGCTTCAGCATGGACGTGGTCGAGGGGGGCGCCGTCATCGACAGCCCGGTACTCTCCCGCCTCATGAACGAGAGGGTCTTCAACCGGGACGGGTCCAGCGTGCGCGACATCACCGCCGCCACCGCGGCCTCACCCGGAGGGAGGAAGCTGGTGATACGGGGGAAGGTGGATATCCTTGTCTGGATGGATTTCGAGATGACCTGCGGCATCTCCGTCGACGAAGCGCGCAACATCGTTTCCATACGCGCCGAGGATGTCAGGGCCATGGGGCTCCCCTTCGCCGGATCGCTCCTGCAGGGGCTGGGCATCTCCCTGGACAGCCTGGTGCGGGTGCCGGAGGGGTGCGGAGTGACGGTCCAGGCTGACAGGATCGAGATGAACCCATTCGTCCTCTTCAGGGAGCCGGCCATCACGGGGCGGCTGAAGGGGGTCGAGCTCGTGGAACGGGGGCTGAGAGTGGAGTTCCTGCGGCGGCCGCATCCACCCTTCCCGGAGAGGATCGCCGCGGCGAAAAACGACCTGCTGGCCTTCGGCGGGGATATGAATTTCGGTACGATGATGGCGCGCCGGACACGGATCCAGATAGTCGACCGGGACCCATCCGACCCGTTCCTGTTTCACATGCAGCGGTACTTCCACCAGCTCTGCGGCAGCGAGGTGCGGGTCCTCCCGGACGGGTCGCTGCTGGTGACGATGCCGGACGCGGCGGTGCCAAAGGGGCGATGAAAATGCGCACCGCGTTGCATAGCCGGTACAGGGGGTATCTCATACCACCCCAGGGGACAGTGAGCCGGAAGCATAACGAATAACCGTTCAAATCAACATTTCCCCTCTTTTTTTTCTTGAATATCTCAAGGCACTACAATAGAATGCACTGTATAAGAAATCATACGGTGTTTCCATGTGATTGTCGAATTATTGATGTCTCTTCTCGATTCCGGGCGCATGAATAATGCAGAGGAGAGCGTAACCAGCACTGTGGTGATTTACCGCCATGGGGTTGTAGCCGATATGATCGATTCTGTCCTGTGTAATTGCCTGAATAGATAAAGATAACCTATACCGTATGGTGTACTCAACGCATAGGCATCAGACGATTTGAGATGGAAAAACGGCACACAATTTCAGATTCATTATAGGAATAGCGGGAATGTCAATGACTCGTTTAGGGAGTGCATTGTGCGGACGATTTCGCGCAGCGATTATATTGCTTTCACTGATCTGCCTTGCATGCCTGCACTGCAGCGATAGCAGCGGTCTTGGATTAAGAGCATTGAGCAGCATAAAAACGACCCCCTACCGATGGACCAGAACTTTCAGCGATTCAATTTGGGATCTCACGAGGATAGATACGGATAACGATGGGAATATTTATGTAATCGGCTGTTTTTCGGGTACCAATGTCAATTTTGCCGCCGCATGGGGGTTGTCGGATCTCCAGTCCTCGGCCGGCGGTTATTGTGATATATTTTTGACGAAAATAAACAGCGACGGAACATACGGCTGGACAAAGACGTTTGGCGGTACCGACAATGACCATGCAGGAGCCGTTGCCATTGATTCACGCATGAACATATATCTTGTCGGCATTTTTCGTGGAACCGTCAATTTTGCTGCGTCCTTTGGCGGAACGGATTATAAGACATCCCTTGGGTTCGATGAAAACATATTTCTTACGAAGATCAACAGTGACCTCACCTACGGCTGGACAAAGAAATTCGGCGGGGACACGATACCGAATGGTGTACATGATGTCATCGTCGATTCAAATGATAATATCCTGTTTGCGGGTCTATTCAGCGGAACGGTAAATTTTGCGGAAGATTTCTCCGGTACAGAAATAAAGACTTCACCGGACTCCAATGAATCATTTATAACAAAAATAAACAGCGACGGGACATACGGCTGGACAAGAATATTCAGCGGTGGTGGCGGTGCCTCTGGAATAGCCACTGATCAGGATGATAATATTTACGTCACGGGACATTCGATTTTCAGAGCAAGCAGCATAAACGTCAATTTTGCTGTTGATTTCGGGGGCAATGAGATAAAAGGCATTAATGGGACATATGTACTCAAGATTAACAATGATGTGACCTACGGGTGGACGAGAATAATAAACGGTGTCCAGAGCGCTGGTATCGCCGTAGATTCTGATCGTAACGTTTATATATCAGGTTTTTTTCAACAGACCGACTTGAATTTTGCGCATGATTTTTCCGGAAGTGACCTCAAATCATCGACCTGGAATTCGAGCACCTTTGTCGTCAAAATAAAAAGTGACAACTCATACGGCTGGACCAGGATAATAGGCAGAAGTGCGCAAATGTCAGCACGTGGCGACATCAGGGTGGATCCCGATGACAATGTGTATGTGTTTGGATATTCCAATCCAAATGACAATTTTGCTGCCGATTTTGGAGAGAGCGACATAAAGAATAACTATGGCAACGAGGGGGTATTTATCACAAGAATAAACAAGGATTCAACCTATGGAGCGACAAGGGTCTTTTCATCTATTTATTGTGGCGGCATTCGTTTAGATGTCAATAATAATATATACGTATCCGGCTTGTTCAGCGAGACCGTCAACTTCGGATATGACTTTTCCCTGAAAGATTATAGAACTGCGAACACTAAATATAACATATTTCTGACGAAGCTAGCCGGACTTTAGCAGTATTCATTGTATGGCAATCTGCAATAAGTGATATATGAATTCCACATGACCGCAATGAATCAAGCCGTATCATTATGTGTACACCATTACGAGATTATGATTTGGACGGCATTGTTGAATCGGTACTTTGCATTTGAACGTGTTACAATAGAGTCTATATCAAGACTCCATTGGTTACCTGCGTTTCCAGGTGTTTATACAGTTATATATTATGAATAGAGCATAACCGGCACTGTGATGATGTTCCACCATGGAATCACGGCCGATACAATCCATTGTGTCGCATAATCTCCTCTATGTAGGTATATAAAGCTTCAGGCAAAGCGGCACCTGCCGTTTTTTTACCGGTACATCGTAAAGAATTGACAGACCGACGCGTTATGCTGCAATAGCGGAAAGCCGTCCGGATTCCGTCGACGGGGGTACGGCCCAGAAGCGACTACATCATCACAGGAGATGGTTATGGAACTGAAATACCTCGTAATGACCGTTGACGCGGGGGTCGCCACCGTGCTCATCAACAGGCCCGACAAGAGAAACGCCCTGTCACCGGAGGTGCTGACCGAGATCGCCGGCACCTTCGAGGAGCTTTCCAGCCGAGAGGACGTGAGGGTGGTGGTCTTCACCGGAGGAGAGAAATATTTCTCGGCCGGCTTCGACCTCGAGTTCATCAGGACCGTCGATAGGAACAAAAACGAGGAGTTCATCGCCCTCTTCCGGCGCGCCTATCACGCGGTCAAATTCTGCGCGGTGCCCGTCATCGCCGCCGTCGGCGGCGCCGCCATCGCCGGGGGGTTCGACCTCACGCAGATGTGCGACCTGCGATACGCCTCGACGCGCGCGCGCTTCAGCCAGCGGGAGGTGATGCTCTCCCTCCTCCCGATACTGGACCCCCTGTGGCGGATCATCGGCCTCACCAACGCCATGGACTGGGCCCTTACAGCGCGGATCGTTGATGCCGAGGAGGCACACAGGGTTGGCTTCGTGATAAAAATCTTTCCGGAGGGGGCCCTAGTGAAGGAGGTCGGCGCCATCGCCGCGGAGATGGCTAAGTGCGACAGGGCGTGCCTCGCCGAGACCAAGCGGATGACCCTGGACATACTCACCATGACCCTGGAACAGTCGATGCAGCACCATGGGGTCCTGTTCAGGAGCTACGTGGGGTGCGACGACAACAGGAAGCGCGTCGATGCCATGCTGGAGACGATTCGCAGCGACAGGAAAAAATGACCCCGGGAGGTGCTGCATGAAAAGAATCATGGCGGTAGCGCCGGCATCGATCATCGCCGTACTCTGCTGATGCAGAGGAGAGACCCCACCACAGGGCGGTTACCCATGGTTAACAAAATATTCCGCTTCTATGATTCAATGAGGTGAATAGTCTGAAGAATGAGAAAACATGAAAAACTCCCGCTACCTGATATAGTGAGAGATACCACACTGTTTCACCTTCACTGGCATCATGTTATTTTTGATGTTTTTCTGGTTGTATGGAGTGAATTTTTTCTCTATTCAATTATCACCAGGGGTAAAAATCTTTATCAATTTCTCGGCACTGATCACCTGGCGGTTTCAACAGTTGCCATCACCTTTGTCCTGTCCTGGTATCTTTCAATCGTCTATTTTCATGTTGATAGAAAGATCGCGAATGCAACGATTAGGACGATTCTTTTTTTGCTGGTCCTTGCCATCCCCTTTTTCATGTGTTTCTTCGGCTATTTAAGCATTAAAGGTATTATCGGCCGTGAGCCTGATAATACGGTCTTTTTCTGGACCTTTTTCGGCACGCTATTCGGTATATTCGCGGGATTCGCTTTCGGTTATACTGAACAGGGTGCCGATGAAGGCAAATCGATCATGCATCCCCGAATTTTGTCCTTACTGTTTATCACGATTATCGCGACGTTCTACATCTCTTTTTTCCTGATGGGTCAGGTGAACCCTTTTATTGTTATTGCCTCTGGAGGTCTTGTGTCTTTGATTCTTTTTGGTATCCACAAATATCTGGATAAAAGAGAGCCAAAGGATCTGAGCCGTGCCTATCATTATTTCAGAAGATTCATTTTTCCATTTCTGCTTTTTCTGATTCTCTGCTTTTGGGAAGAATTGTATCTCTGGGGCAAAATTCACCTGGTACAGCAGAAAAATGAAACCCCCTCCTTCTTGTCCATGGTCGGTTATCTTTCCATTTCGGGAGTCATCCCGGTCAGGATTATCATGATACTCTATCCAAGGGTAAGTATAACAGGTATTTGTACGGGGATCGTAAGTCTTGGATATTTTCTATATTCACTGCGTTCACTCATCGCCGGCCTCTTCCCGTAACACGCATTTTAATCTTGAGGGGAGAGTAACCGGTACTGTACCGATACTCCCCGAGCGGCCGCCTTCGGTGCATCATTCTGCTGTTGTGCGGGTGACAGCATTGTGAAAAGTAAAAATGAATGGACAGGGCAGGGGGAACCTGTATCCGTAGCCGGGACGCTGCCGTGCCGGTGCGAATGAATTACGACAGCCTTTCCCGTACAATACGACAACCGACCTGGGGGCTGCAATGGGAATTGAATCGATATCCGACATCCTGGAACGCGTCGAGGTGACGGCGGACCTGAAGATCGGCCTCGAGCCGGTCTTCGTGAACGGCACCGTGAGCGTCAACATCGGCGTTGTGCCGTCCGGGGTGCCCGATCACTATCACAGGATCAGCGACGAGGTGTATTACATCCACAAGGGGCAGGGGACCATGCGGCTCGGCGATACACGCAGGGACGTGGCTGAGGGGGATTTCATATCCATCCCCAGGGGGACGGTACACGGGCTGGTGAAGAGAGGAGGGGGGGAGCTGATAATTTTCGTCATCACGTCGCCCCCCTTCGACCCGGAGCACGACCGCTTCACGATATAAGATGCCGGATCGCCGCAGCCTTGCCCTGGGGGCACCGGAGGCCGTGCACTGTGCCTGAGAGGGGGCGTGACCGGTGGCGTCACTGCAGTGACGACGGCGGTCCCGCATGAAACTGCATTCTCCCGTGGGAGGGTTTTATTGAACGACCGGGGCGATTGCCTTGACCCTAGAGGGGCAGGTTGATGATGAAATTTGCACCGGCCCCCGGGGACGACACCACCCGCATGGTGCCGCCGTGATTTTCCGTGACGATGAAGTAGGACACCGATAGGCCCAGGCCGGTCCCCTTGCCGGTCTTCTTCGTGGTGTAGAAGGGCTCGAATGCGCGCCGGCACTGCTCCTGGGTCATCCCCGGTCCATTGTCCTCAACCTCCAGTTGCACGGTCTCGCCGGCACGGGAGAGCCGGATAGTGATCGAGGGACCGGCGGTGCGCCCCTCGTCCGCAAGCATGGCCTGCGCCGCGTTCTTGAAGAGGTTCAGCAGCACCTGCTCGATCTCCGTGGTGACGCAGGGGACATGCGGGACATCGTCTGAAAAGTCGCGGACTATGCTGATGTGCCTGAAGTCGTACTTCTTTGAGAGATCGTATTCCTTCGACGCCAGATCCACCGTTCTGTTCACCAGCTCACCAAGGTCCATCGGCGTCTTCCTGGAATCGCTCTTCCTGCTGTAGGCGAGCATGTGCTCCACGATCTTCGAGGCGCGCCCCCCCATCTCCATGATGCCGTCGATCATCTCCAGGAGGCCCCGCCGCTCCAGGTACCGGCGGACGGCATGCAGGTCGATCCCCAGCTCGCCGGCGACGTCGGCGTTCGCCTTCAGGTCAGGGGAGACGCGACGCACGATGTTCTGGGCGCTCATCAGTATGCCGCTCAGGGGATTGTTGATCTCGTGGGCCATGCCGGCCGCGAGCCCGCCGATGGACATCATCTTTTCCGACTGCACGATGAAGGATTCGATATTGACGCGGGTGGTCACGTCGTCGATTCGGATGACCGCGCCCTCGCCGAATATTCCGGAGAGCGGGTACACGATGACGTCGTGATAGAGGGAATCGTCTCCCGTGAGGTGCTGCACCTTTTCGGCCTTCTGTACCTCCTTGTCGGCGATGGCACGTGTGATGATGTCGGCGCGGTCCCTGAAGAAGGGGAAGACATCCTGGACGGGCCTTCCGTAGGAATCGGCACTGGAGATGTCAGTCATGCGCACCGCCTCTCGGTTCCAATGGTTCACCTTCAGATCGGGGCCGATCCCGATGATCACGGAGGGCATGGAATCCAAGATGTTCTGCAGGTAGTTGCGCATCTTCTCCATCTCGCTGTTGGCGTCCTGCAACTCGTTGTGCGTCTTTGTGAGCACATCGTTCATCGCCTCAAGCTCCTCGTACTGGCTCTGGGTCTCCTCGAACTGTCTGGTGAGCACCTGCTCCACCTGATGCGCCCGATCGAAGAGCGTGGCGTTCTGCAGGGAAACCGCCGCCTGCGTTCCCAGAATATGCAGGACCTGGAGGCGGTCCTCGGAGAAGGCTCGGGAGGTGAGATTGTTTTCCAGGTACATGATCCCCTCGATCTCATCCTGCCGGATCAGGGGGAAGGAGAGGGCAGATTTGATCCGATGGCTCTGGATGTAGGAGTCTGCGGAGAAGAGGCCGCTCTCCCTCGGGTTGTCCAGTATCACGCTCTCCCTGGTGCGCTCGACGTATTGAATCACCGATTCGGGAACCATCTCGTATTCCCGCAGCGGCGTCGATTCATGGAAGGTGTAGGCCTGACTCTCGATGCTCCCCTCGACCTCCACCATGAGCTCGCCCCCCCGGTTGAGTATCAGAACCCCGCGCTGGGCCCCGGCGTTCAACAGGATTATTCTCATGATGCTCACCATGAGCCTGTCCAGGCGTATCTCGCTGGATATTTCCGTGGAGAGCCGGAGCACCGTTGCGATGTCAAAATTGACGAGGCTTCCCGTGGCGTTTTTCCCGTATTTGGCACGCAGTCCCGTGTCTGCGGGAAGCCTCTGTTCCAGACCTGTCACCGACAGTTGCGGGTAGAGCTCGTCCAGATCGCGGACCTTCGCCATGGCCCCCCATCGGAGGAAGGCGTTGCGCGCCTGGGTCAGGTAGGCCTTTCCGACGTTTCTCCGGCCGCCGGCAATATAGAATCTAGCTGCGGTTTCGCAGGCCAGCCCCTCATCGTGCAGAAAGCCGCCGTCGTGCGCCGATTCGATCGCCCTGTCGTAGTACGCCTGGGCCCGCATATAGCGGCCGCGGAGGCGCGCCGATTCCGCCTCGGCGAGAAGCATCATATGCGTGCAGTTGATCGGGCTCTGGCCTGCTATTGTTCGGATACGCCTCAGCTGCCGTTTGAATATTCTGAGGAATTTTCGTTTCTGCCCCCCCCTTGCTTTCTCGGAGAGCACTGCGGCGATCAGGGCGGAATAGAAGTAACAGTGGGTCTGGGCGATGAGCCCCACCGCACCGCGGAGGTTTTTCCGCATTATCGCGACGTGCTTCCAGGCGCTCTGATAATTCCCGAAGAGAAGATAGAAATGGCATTTGGCGAGATGGAATATGTAGAGGCTTGTCACATTGGTGATCTTGCCGAACAGCTCTTCCCGGAAAACACCGTGGCTGAAATCCCCCGGCCCCGGCGCGGTGCCGAGGAGATTGTGGATGTACCCCACCACCGGGTAGATGATGTATTCGTTGCCACTCTTGAACTGCTCGAAGAAGGAGAGATAACCGTTGCAGCGGTCCAGCATCTCGCCGAGGATTTCCCCACGGACGAAGCTTGTGCATACCGTCCAGCTGGTGAGATAGCCGGCAAAGGAGACGTCACCCGATTCCCTCGCCTGGGTGTAGGCCCTGTCGAAGTACTCCATGCAGGTGGACACGTGCCTCCGCCAGTGGTTGATGAAAAGACCGAAGGCTGAGGAGGTAACGTAGTGCAGCTGCGGATTGTAGTACCTCTCGTTGAGCTGCAGCGCCAGGAGACCGAAGCGGTACCCCCTCTCGCGATCGTTCAGCAGGACCCCCAGGAGCATCCCGTACCAGCAGTAGGCGAACGCAGAATAGGAGGAATTGCCGTGAAGGAGCGAGAACTCGGTCATCTTGATCACGGCGAGAAGCATCATGTTGACGTCCACGAAGTAGGAGGATATCGTGATATGCATCAGCAGCTCCATGACCAGCATGTGTCTGCCGCTCCTCATCGTCTTCATGCTCCCCAGGCTCTCTATGGACCTGAGATGCCTGAGCGTCCGTGCCGCGGCCAGCTCGATGAAAATCCGGGGCATCCTCGGCCGCCGGGGAAGATGGATGTCCAGACATTCAAGCCCGCTCAGCGCCTCCTCGACACTCTTCGAATGGTTTCCGATGCCGATGAACAGGGCCGATTTGTCGCTGTGTATCCTGGCGCGCTCCTCGGGGCTCCTGGAGTGGCGTATCACCTCGTCGAAGTAGCGCTCCGCCTCGGCGAAGCTGCTGGTGACGTACTCGCATTGGGCACCCAGAAGCGAGAGCTGACGGTACAGGTCGTAGTGACCTTCCCATGCATCCGCGGGGAGGAGGGAAAGCCCGGTCCTCACGTATGAGAGGGCGGTGTCGTAGGCTGCCGAATTGTGAGACTTCAGCGCCGCCCTCTTGTTCAGATTCGCCAGGAGAACCCGGTCGTCCCCGTTTTCGATGCGCCAGGCCCCCCTGTTCATGTGGTTGACAGTGAAATAAAGCAGGTCATCCGTTTCCGCTTCATTCATCAGGGCCTTCAGCGTCTTTCCGATGGCCAAGTGCGTCTCCGCCTTCCTCTCGTCCCCGACGAGGGAATAGACAAGCTCGTGGAGGCGCTGATGGCGAAATTCATACTGCGCTCCCTGGAACTCAATGATCTCGTCTCTCAGCGCGGGCTCCAGGTCCGCCAGAATCGCGGCGATGGGCTTGCCGGTGAGCCGTGAGAGCATATCGATGTCGAATCGGGGCCCGATACAGGCCCCGTGGGAGAGGGTGTCGCGTGTCGATTCGGGAAGGTTTTTGAACTTCACCGCCAGCAGGTCTGCGACGTTTTCGGTCATCTGAAGCCGCTTCACCGCCTCCAGGTTCCACTGCCAGCCTTGCTCCGGCTGGAGGTGAAGGATGCCGTCTGCGTACAGCGACTGGATGAACTGGTGCACGAAAAATGGATTCCCGCCGGTTTTCCGGTGTACCACCTCTGAGAGCCTTGCGGTCTCGTTGTCGCTGCGGTGCATTCCCCGGGAGAGAATCTCTCTGATATGGTCCGCGGTGAGGGGCTCACACCGCTCCCTTATGACCGCGGTGTCCGATCCCCTCACGATCTCTTCCATGATCATCAAACGGTGCGACCTGTCCACCAGATCCTCCCGGAAGGAAGCGGCCACCATGAAATACCCGAAGGACTGGTCAAGCAGCATCGACTGTATGAGGCTGAAGGTCGGGAGGTCGGCGTCCTGTAAGTCGTCGAGGATAAGGATGAGGGGGTGCTCCTGAGTGCAGAAGACGGAGAAAAATTTCTTGAACAGGAATATAATTCGGTTCAGAGACTCCTCGGTCCCCAGGTTCGCCACTTCGCGCTGGTGACCGATGATCTTTTCCAGATCGGGTATGATCTCCGTGATGACCCTTCCCTGGGCGCCCAGCGCCAGTGAGATCCGGGTGTTCCACAAATCCAGTCGTTCCGCCGGTTCCTTCAGAATTTCATGCACCATGTCCCTTACCGAATCGACGAGGTGGCCGTAGGGCCCACCCATCCCGGAACCGGTCCCCCCCATGAGCACAAAGCACCGTTCTGTGGAGATGCACCTCTTCATCTCCTGGAGTACCGCGGACTTCCCGCTCCCCCTGGGGCCCTGGACGAGCAGGAGGCTCTTCCTCCCCTTCCGCACGTTCTCCCACCTGGCCATGAAGCTGGCGATGAGAGATTCCCTTCCGAAGAGTGATGAGGGGAGCGACAGCGTCTCGGGCTGGTCGAAGGACCCTATGGGGAAGGTGTCGATCCTGCCGGTTTCCTGGAGCTGCATTCTGCACCTGAGGAGGTCCGCCATGAGGCCGCTGCAGCTCTGGTACCGGTCCTCCGGGTTTTTTTCCAGGAGCTTCATTATCATATCCGACACCACGGAGGGTATCGAGAGGTTGAGTTTTCTGGGAGCCACGGGCCTGCGGGCGATGTGGCTGTGGATCACCTCCATGGGGTCCTTTGAGGTGAAGGGGACTATACCGGTGAGCAGCTCGTAAAAGGTGATTCCCAGGGAGTAGAGGTCGGACCTGCTGTCCGTGACCCGGTTGAGTCGGCCTGTCTGCTCGGGCGACATGTAGGCGAAGGTCCCCGTTGCACGCGTCCCCTCACCCGTCTCCTTGATTTCGTGGAGGCTGTCCAGGGAGATGCCGAAATCGGTAATCCTCACCTCTCCCGTGGCTTCATGTATCAGGATGTTGCTCGGTTTGATGTCCCGGTGTATCACCTTCTTCTTGTGGATCTCCCCGAGGATGCGGGCAATCCTGATGGCGATATCGAGGAATTCGCCGAGCTCCAGCGTGCCCCCCTCCCTGTACTGGGAGAGGGGGATCCCCCCGAAGTCCTCGAAGACCAGCGCGAAGCCGCTGGCGTGCTCTATGATCTCATGGGTCCTGGCGATCCCCTCGAGATCGAGCTGTCGAATGCGCTCAAATTCCTGCCTGAGCCTGGCCAGCTGCGTCGCTGTGGGCCGGTCGTGCTTGAGCAGCTTTATGATGACCGGTTCTCCGGCACCCTCCTTTACCGCACGGAAAACCACGGACTTGTGTGTTTCAGCAATTTTGTTCTGAATGAGGTAATCGAAAAGCCGCTTCATGACGTTATGTCTTCGCTCCCCCTCCGCGGCCGCCATGTTCCGGCGCATGACCGGTGGAGGGGACAGTGCCAACTGCAGATAGTGTTCGCTGATTACGGTAACTGGTTGTAGCAATTCACAGCGTATCGGTAAATACAAGCATTTTTTCTCAATGCCGCCGCTGACGTTCTTGACAGGAGCCTTCATCTGCTGCTTCACTTGTCACCATGAGGGAGATCATAGGCTATTTCCGCGCCTACTGGAGAGACGAGCGTCATCCTCTCTACCTGTTGTGCGCCACACTCTTTATCGCATTCTCCCTTTTCGTGAATTACGGTTGGCATTTCGAGGGCCGCGCCATATCGTCGATTGAGAGCTGTTACGGGCTGTTCCTCTTCTACATGGCGTTTTTTTCGTTCCCCTATGCTGTCTCTATGGCACTTCATGCGGCTTTTCACCGGGAAAGGGGACACCTCAGGGATCCCGGCTTCTATCTTCTGAGCCTGATAATCGTGGCGGGACTCGCCTTCGAGGCCTCCACCGATATCGGTCCCTCGGTGGCCGGGGGCATCGCGGGTCAACGTTATGCGCATCTTTTCGCCCTCTGCGTCAACAACCTCATGCAGGCCCTGCTCTGGTTCATCCCCGCCTTCTGTTACTGGTACGTCAGGGACAGGGGGAGGATGGCGATGTACGGCTTCATGAAGAAGGGATTTCCCCTCTATCCCTATGCATTAATGCTCCTGGCCCTGGCCCCCCTCGTCGTGTTCTTCTCGGGCGGTGGCGATTTTCTGCGGGCCTATCCCCGATACGCCCTGTCCGGGATCCCGGCCGACGCCGGAAACGCCGGCTGGCTGTTCCTCTTCGAGACCTGCTACGGACTCGCCTACGTGAGCGTGGAGCTGTACTTCAGGGGCTTCATGGTGATGGCCCTGCGGCGCTACCTCGGTCACGGCGCCATCGTACCCATGGCGGTGGTGTACTGCTACATCCACTTCCAGAAGCCCTTCATGGAGGCGCTCTCCTCGTTTTTCGGCGGGATGATCCTCGGCGTCATCTCCTGCTACGGGGGGTCGATCTACGGCGGTATCATCGTCCATCTGGGGACGGCCTGGATGATGGAGGCGGCCGCGCTTTGGAGACTGCAGCAGTGACAGGGGAATTGAGCGTTACGAACCCTGCTGGCATTGTATGCTCCGCAGAAGCGGACGGTCATGGGATATTGATATGGAGATTGTCGTGCTAAAACGAATCCAAGCGCTCGGACCCGCCGATTCCGGTCCCTGCCTGAATCCCGTGGAAAAGGATGGGTCATGTTCGATGCCGGATCCCCGGGGCTCCTCACAGTCACGGGTTTCATGTTTCTGTCGATGGTGGGCCTCTGCGGCCTATTCCTGATGCCGTACCTGGGGCTGAGGGATCGGAGTATTCGGTCTCTCTCGATCATCCTGAAGGTTCTCTTCGCGCTCTTCAATGCCTACATGCTGGCGTATACCGTTCCCGCCATCTCGAGATTTGCATGGACGGAGAGGTATTGCCTCCTGCTGAGACACCGCTGTCTCGTTGAGCGGCGGGGATGCAGGATTACGGTGATACCGCGGGAAAACCTTGTCTCCGGAGGAATCGGCAAGAGGCCGTCATCACCCCACTTCCCCACGGTTCGCTACAGGGATGCAACAGGGAAGGAGTGGCGCCATGAGCTCTTCGCCCACCTGGCGAAGAGGTCCGGCGATGAAGAAAAGCTGGTCCGGGCCATCAACGGCTTCTACGGCCTGTCGCTTCCACCGGAGGACTTCACCACGTGGTTTCATCTGGGAGAGATGACTCCCCGGGAGCAGAGTGAGTGCCTGGTGCCCTGACCCCTCGGTGTCAGGGCACCGGCGGATGCCCCGGTGTGTGCCGGCGGCTGAAAATTACCATTGACAAGTGCCGTTATCTGTTATCTATAATGGTGTCAAGTGTGCGCATCCGTCACAGCGGGGATGGTCCGTGTCGATGATACATGTCCGATCACATTTCATGGTTCTCGCACTCCTCGGCTTCCTTTGTCTCGCCGGGCCCCCGGCGGCCGCACGGGAACTCCCGGTGGTATGGCGGGGACTCATCGATCTGAGCGATCACGATTTTGACCGGGACGGTCCCGTCCCGTTGAACGGTGACTGGGAGTTCCACTGGCATCGGCTGCTTGCCCCCGGTGATTTCAGGGAACGGGGCGGGCTTTCGGAGGGGGCCTTTGCGGAGGTGCCCGGTCTATGGAACGGAATGCGACAGGAGGGGAGGGCGTTGGAGGGATTCGGACATGCCACGTATCGAACCATTGTCAGGCGGGGGGGGGGGACGGGTATCATGGCCCTCCGGATACCGAAGGTGTACACCGCCTACAGGCTGTGGGTGAACGGCGCACTGGTGTCATCCAACGGCACTGTGGGAACAGGGAGGGATTCCTCGACGCCGGAATTCCGGCCCTCAGTCGCCCCTTTCGTCCCCGGAGCCGGAGACCTGGAGATCGTCCTGCAGGTGTCCAATTACCACCACAGGGAGGGGGGGATCTGGGGACCCCTGTGGCTCGGCAGCGAGCGTTCCCTCTCCTCATGGCAGCGACTCATGGCGATGTTCGAGATGTTCGCCTGCGGCGGGCTGGTGATCATCGGAATGTTCCACCTCAGCCATTTCATGTTCCGGAAGCGGGACAGGGCGAACCTCTTTTTCGGGATTCTCTGCCTGCTCCTGGCCCTGAGGATCCCCTTCGAGGGGGAGCGTCTTGCCATCGTCTTCCTCCCCTGGATCTCCTGGGAGCTGAACGAGAAGGTTACGTTTCTGACGCTGTACCTCTCGGCGGCCTTCGGTGCACTCTATTTCCAAAGGCTGCTTCCCGGATCCTTCTCCGTTTGGGTCATGCGGGCAACCGTGGCGGCAGGGGTCCTGTGCTCGCTGATCGTGATGGCCACGCCCTCGCGGATATACTGGTTCACCCTCTATCCCGTGGAGGCAGCAGTGCTTATCCTGATCCTCTACATACTGTTTCTCGTAATGAGGGCCGCGGCCAGGGGGATGGATGGCGCCGCCTACATGGTTGTCGGGTTAGCAATCTTTGTCGTCACCGCGATCATCGATCTCCTCTACCACACCAGGCTGGCACGGGTGGGATTGGGGAACACCGTCGGATTCGGGCTGCTGGTCTTCTCCGTTTCCCAGTCGATCACCATGTCGAAGCGCTATTCCCTGGCCTTCACCGGCGTGGAGGTCCTCTCCGCCGAAAAGGCGAGGCTCTTCAACGGCCTCCTGCACATACTCTCGTCGATGATACGGGAGAGCTCCTCGAGGCTCTATGAAAAAACGGAAAGCGTCATGAGGATCGCCGTGGCGCTGGCGCAGAGAATGCGGATCCCCCCGGACGAGGTGGAGGACATACGGCTCGCCGCCCTTCTGCACGACCTGGGCCTGGTGGGGATGAAGAACTGGATGATGCAGGACTGGCGGAAGCTCTCCGACGAGGAGCGGCGGATGCTGGAGAACCATCCCCTGAAGAGCATCGATATCATCAGGGACCTGAAGGAGCTGGAGGGGGTGAGGACCATCATCTCGCAGCACCATGAGCGCTTCAACGGCAGCGGATATCCCCTGGGGCTGAAGGGGGGGAGGATCGTCAGCGGCGCCAGGATCCTTGCCGTCGCCGACGACTTTGTGGACGTGCTCTCGCGGCGGGCATTCCAGAAGATGGAGCGGAAGGAGCTCGTCATCGGGTATCTCACCGAGAACAGGGGGGTCCTCTACGACCCGATCGTGGTGGACAACCTGATCCCCATGATCGAGGAGAAGCGGCTGATATACACGGTGAACGACAACGATATCGCGGTGTACCTGACGGACCAGTACTCAGAATGGGTGATCCCCAGCAACCTTCATTTCGAGGGGCTCATCGTGGACAAGGTGATGGAGGCGATGCTGGCCAGGATCAACCTCTCCCCGCAGGTCTCCTTCCAGATCGAGTTCAGCCTGGGGGAGGTTTTCCGAAACGCCGTGGTGCACGGCAACAAGTACGACGAGGGGAAGAGCGTCGTGGTGCGGCTCCGCTTCATTCAGGAGGGGGAGGGACTCCGCGCCGTCATCACCGTGACGGACGAGGGGGAGGGGATCAACCTGGACGAGTACAACCGTTTCGTCGACAGCAGGAAACGGATCATCGATCAGATAGTGGACCTCCGGGGCCTCCAGTCGTCAATGCCGGAGGGGCCGGAGAGGGAGGCCATGGCCAGGATAATCACGAACCTGGAGAATTTCCACCTGGAATACTTTTTCGATTTCAACAGATACCGGATGTTCGATGCCGGCGAGCTGAGCGGTGGCGTCGGGCTCATCCACGTGATGCAGACCTTCGACCAGGTGGATTTCAGGAATATCACGGATCAGTACAGGGTCCGCGGGATGGAGGTGACCCTGGAGAGATACTTCGAGGGCTCCATGGTGCGAACCCCTCAGAGTTCCTGAAGGAGCGGCGGTATCTCGCCGAGAAGGGCCACGGTGCGGTCCGGCATGATCGTACCCTCAGCCGCCGTCCCCGCGGCGTTCACCCATATCCCCTTCATCCCCACCCCCGCCGCGCCGGCGATATCGGTTGCCAGGGTGTCCCCGATCATGACGGAGCGGTCCGCCGGGGCGCGCATCCCCTCCATGGCGGCGCGGAAGATCAGGGCGGCCGGTTTTGCCGCGCCCGCATCGCCGGAAATGGTGATGGAGTCGAAGTAGTCTTCCACGCCGCTCCCCCGGATCTTTGTCCACTGCAGATCCGGCGCGCCGTTGGTGATGAGGCCGAGCCGGTAGCGGCCCTGCAGGTCCCGCAGGAGTCCCTCGGCGCCCGGGAGGAGCTGGTGCATTCCCCTGCGCTCGCGGCAGAAGATGTCTGACAGCTCCAGCGCGGTCGCGGCATCCTCTATGCCGAAGGAGGCCAGCGCCCCCTGCCACGTGTCGCTCCGGTACCGGTGCTTCAGGTCCCTCAGCATCCTCAGGTCAGGACCGGGTCCGTCGAACTCGGCCCAGAGCCCCTCCCAGGAGCTGATGCCTATCCTGAGGCAGTAGTGGATGGTGGGGAGGAGGTACCACAGGGTCCTGGCGGTCTCGCGCACCCTTCTGGCAAAGGCCTCGGGCTCTATACCGAACCTGGCTTCGGCGATGGCCGCGGCCGCGGCGAAGGCGCGAGCCGCCGATTCCTTCTCCCGGAGGATAGTATCGTCCAGATCGATGAAGACGGCCTCGATCATATTCCGCCGAACCTTCGCTGGATCTCCAGACCGGCATAGGTCTTCCTGAAGCCGAAGGCCGCGAGGGCCGGGGCGTAGGGGGACTGCGTTGCCGGCCCGCCGTTGACGGTCTCCACGAGTATGCGGTTGAAGGGGCTGAAGTCCCTTCCGGTGAGCGCGGTGAAGAGGGACATGCACTCATGAAGGGAGCCGTCCCCCGGCTCGAGAAGTATCGTCAGGTCCCGGCAGTCCCTGCGGCACACCATGACCGCCTCGCATCCCCGGAAGACGATCCAGTTCGACGGCAAACGCGAGGGGAGCGATTCGGGGAGGCCGCCGATGCCGGAGCCGCAGAGCGAAGCGGGATCACAGGCGTTCATCCAGTACACCGCGCCGGGCTCGAATCCGGCGTGCAGGTGCCGCAGCCCCTCGGCGGAGAGAAACTGTATGCCCCGTGTCCCCTCGAAGAAGTGGCCGGCCACCAGCTCGCCGGAAAGCTCCATGAGCCTCATGCTCCTGAAGAGCTCGCTCCATTGGAGGGGGGGGGCCTCGCGCTCCAGCAGCTCCCTGAAGAGAATGCCGTAGCGCCGCATCAGGATTCGCACGCGGTCCTTCCTGGCCTCCTCCATCTCGAACTCGTCGCCGGAGAGGCCGCCGTAATCAACGGTCCTCCAGTTCCCCGGGATCGGGCGCGTCGATCGCCATCGGTCATAGCCCCGTCTCCCGGTGGCGGCGGCGCCCGTCTCAGGCGGCGCGAAGCGGCTCATGAGACCCTTCCTGACGACCGAAAAGGTATCGTTATGGGCGATGCCGCTCCAGGCCAGTTCCCACAGCTCGCGGGAGACTCGGTCCGAGGGGAGCCCGCTCTTTGACACCAGCTCCAGGAACGTGGTGCTCCTGTCCAGGAGGGGGAGGAGCGGTGATGCGGGATTGTCGCCGCCGGCGTCGTTATCGGGGCGAAAGAGGTCCATGTCGCCGCGCAGGGCGAGGGTGATTCGCTTGGCCCCGCAGCCGATCCACTGGAGTTCCGTCTCCTGGAAGAGGCTGTCGAGCTGCGATGCCTGATAGCGGGGAATACGCGCCGGGAGGAAGGCCTCCTCCCAGAGCCCGGCCCGCGCGGGATAGCCGAAGAGGCGCTCAAGGGCTTCCTCAATCCCCTGTGGGCCGCCGGCCCGGTTCAATCGGTGGAGCGAGGCGAGAAAGGGGTGGAGTTCCGGGGCCGGGCGCGCCGCCAATCTCGGCTGCCGCGACCGCCTGGCCATACGGAGCAGCGTTTCCAAATTGCGACGGTCACAGAGTTCAGGAGACGCCGCCTCCCGGGAGACCCTGTCGAAAACGACCTCCTCTGAGGCGGTAAGGGCGGAGGCGAGCTCCTCCATTCGATCGCCTGAGAGGCCGAAGATATCGCGGATCCTCGATGGGGCGACCGGCCCATAGAAGCCGAGCCACTGCGCCGCCAGTGCCTCCAGCGGGGGGGGCGCGGTCTCGAGGCGGATGATGGCGATATCCTCCCGACGTGCCGGGATTTCCCCCCATAGCGAAAGCACCTGGATCTCCTGGGAGCTCACCCCCAGGGTAAGGGAGAGCGCCGGCAGGGATTCCAGGGCGCAGGCGGCGGTGAGGGGAGCGCCGGGGAGGCGGATCATCGCGGCCCGGTCCGCGATGCCGGCAGTGATAGCGGCGTCATCACCGTAATCCCTGCGAACCGCCTCCAGGAGCGTCAGCCATTCATCCCGTGGGACCAGGAGGCGGTCCCGTAGCAGACGCAGGAGTTCCTCCGGCGAGTCCGGCGCGTATCCGGGCATGGTCCGATGGAGTCGCCCCTCGAGCCCGGCGATGGTTTCCTTCTCGATTGCCGGCCTGAGGGCGCCGTCCAGCGCAACCTCCCTGATGAGATTGTCAGAGAGGCGCGATGGCCCGGATACCGGGCGGTCGTCCTCGTACATGTACTTCTCCACCTGCCGGTAGACGATGCCCGAGGCGAAGGGTGAAGGGGCGCCGGTGGTGCGCTCCGTGACGAGGATCTCGCCGCTCTCCACCTCGCGGAGCACCTGCTCGGCATGTGCGAGATCGAACTCGTCCTGGAGGCAGGTGCGCCACGTCTCCAGAAGGATCGGGAAGTCCGGGAGGGGGGCAACCGCGTCCAGGAGCTTTTTCGATCTGAGCCTGTTGAGCCAGAAGGGATAGCGCCGGGAGATGCCGGTTTTGGGGAGGAGCAGGGCCCGCCCGGCGTTCTCCCTGAAGCGGGCGCCGAAATAGGCCGTCTCCTCCAGGGCCGATCTGAGAAGCGGCCGGAGGTCCTCCGGCTTAAGCAGATCCAGCAGCTCACGGAAGCGGAAGCCCTGGGGGAGCATCATGAGCATGGCGTCGTTGCCGGTAAACGTCTCGAGGCGATGGCCGTACCGCTGTTTCCATGCCGCGCCCAGTGCCATGGCCAGGGGCCGGTTCACCCTGCCGCCCCAGAGGCAGTGCAGGATCACCTGCGATTCTTCGCCACTCCCCGGGAGATCGCGATCCGCAGGAGCGGCGCAGTGCTCCACCAGGAGGTTATGCCGATGGGGGATGGAGCCGGTTGCCTGGAACTGCAGCGACAGCAGCCGGACGAGTTCGGCGGCCGCCGACTCCTCCATGAAGTAGCGCTCTTCCAGCATCCCGGGGAGGCTCGGTGAGCCCAGCAGGCCGGCAGTCTCCTCCAGGAAGAGGCCGATCCTCTCCGAGAGGTGGAAGCCCCGGTCCTGGGCCTCGTTCTTCCAAAAGGGGATGATCCCCGGCGACGCCGCGGTGGGGGCCACGATGACATCGCCGGCCGTGACGTCACGGATCCTCCAGCTGCCGCTCCCCAGCGCGAAGGTATCGCCGATGGATCGCTCGAAGACGAACTCCTCGTCCAGCTCGCCGATCCTGGCAAGGGATCCCTCGACCCGGAGGGCATAGTAGCCACGCTCCGGTATAGTTCCACCGGAGGAGTAGAGCAGGTAGCGGGCCCCCCTCCTGGCCGCCACGGTGCCGTCGATGAGGTCCAGCGTCACCAGCCCCTGCAGATCGCGGATCCTGGTGCCGCTGTATCGCCCTGCCAGCATCTCCAGGACCAGGTCGTAGTGCCTGCGGGGGAGGTCCCGGTAGGGGTGGGCGCATCGCACCAGGTCGTACAGCAGGTCGATGCCGCAGGGGCCGTCCAGGGTCATGGAGACGATGATCTGCGCCAGCAGGTCCAGGGGGTTCCGCACCGCGCGAACCGATTCGATCTCCCGCTCCGCCACGCCCTTGGCCAGCACCGCCGCGTCGGCGAAGTCGCGTCCGAAGAGGGGGACGATGAGGCCTCTGCTCGTTTCGCCGACGCCGTGGCCTGACCTGCCGATCCGCTGGAGCGCCCCGGATACGGAGAAGGGGGACTGCAGGAGGATTACCGACTCCAGATCGCCCACGTCGATACCCAGCTCCAGCGAATTGGTGGCCACGATGCACTTCAGCTCGCCCCGCTTGAGCCGTCCCTCAACGGCGAAGCGCAACTCCCGGGAGAGCGAGCCGTGATGCGGCCAGGATATCCTCTCCCCCTCCTGCTCGTTGATGAGGTGAGAAACCTTCTCGGCGAGTCTCCTGCTGTTGACGAATATGAGGGTGGAGCGGTGCGAGGCGATCTCGCGCCTGCAGAGGTCGATGACCGCGGGCCACCAGGTCCCATCCTCGATCCTGTCGCGGGCGTCCTCCGGGAATGCCACCGAGACCGCATAGCGCTTCTCACCTCCGGCCTCCACGGTGCGGACCCCCCTGGCGCAGTAGCTCCCCCCCTCGTGCCGGTATCCGCCGACGAAGGCGGCCACCTCCTCCAGGGGCCTCACCGTGGCGGAGAGGGCGATGCGCTGGAACTCCCCGGCCAGGGGGACCAGGCGCTCCACCGCGGTGATGCAGTGGGTGCCCCGTTTGTTTCCGGCCAGGGCGTGGATCTCGTCCAGGATCACCGTGGTGATGCCGCCGAGCATGTCCCGCCCCCTCTTGGTGGTGAGCAGGATGTTCAGGCTTTCCGGCGTGGTGATCAGTATCTCCGGCGGCCGCCGGAGCATCCGGGCACGCTCGTTCTGGGGGGTGTCGCCGCTCCTGGTGGAGACGCCGACCTCGGGGACCGGCATGCCTTCTCCCCTGAAGAGGCCCCGTATCTCGGCCAGGGGGCGCAGCAGGTTCTCCCTGACGTCGTTGTTCAGCGCCTTCAGGGGGGAGACGTAGAGGACGCGGACGCCGCCGGGTACCCATACGCCGGTCACCAGCCGGTCCAGGGCCCAGAGGAAGGCGCAGAGGGTCTTGCCGCTCCCCGTGGGGGAGGAGACCAGGACGTGGTCTCCTCCGGCGATGAGGGGCCATGCCTCCGCCTGCGCCTGCGTGGGCTCCCCCTTTCGGTCCCGGAACCAGCGGCGGATCAGGGGATGGAAGAGTTCGAGGCTCTCTGCGCGCTCCTTCATGATGTACACCGATGGCTGGTTATCCCAGGGATGAGGGAGGGTGTCAAGCACTACTCGGTCCTGCATGGCCGGGGCTCAGAAATCCGGTTCGCCCCTGAGCAGATCCTCGAAGGTCTCCCTGGCACGCACCAGCCGGTGCGACGACCCCTCCACCATCACCTCGGCGGCGCGGGGCCGGGCGTTGTAGTTTGAAGACATTGAGAAGGAATAGGCCCCTGCGTCCATCACCGCCAGCAGGTCGCCCTGCCGGCACCGGGGTATCGGACGCTCCAGGGCAAGGTAGTCCGCCGTCTCGCAGATCGGGCCCACCACGTCGGCGGTGACCAGGTCGCCGGAATTCCGCA
>JAFGJK010000110.1 GCA_016929135.1 Spirochaetota bacterium
ATGAAGCGGATTTTTGCCCCTGTCTTTCGTATCTCGTCGATATATTTAGCGTTCCGTTCGCGCTCCAGGATACAGACGGTGATATCGTCTATGTATTTCCCCTTGGCACGGGCGACCCGCTTGATATTTATCCCGACACTCTGCGTGATGTCCACCACGCCCTTGGCGCTCTTCCCCACCGCTATCTTTTCCATGTACTGGGAAGGGGGTCTGAAGAATGAACCCTGGTCGCCCACGGCGATGATTGAAATGGCGTTAAGCCCGCCCTGCGCGCAGGTCCGTCTTCCGTCCAGGGGCTTCACCGCGAGATCGAGCTTCGGGCCGTGCTGGTTGCCCACATGGGCACTGTCGTGGAGAAAACTCTCGGTGTCGGGACCGGTGCCGATTATTATCTCACCGTCGATCTCCATGGTGGAGAACACCTTCTGCATCGCCTCGGTCGCGGCGGTGTATGAGAGGTCTTCGCTCCCCTTACCCATGTGCCTGCTGGCAAAGAGGGCTGCTGCTTCGGTCAGGCGGACTGCCTCCAGTGTCAGGTTTCTGTCCATGATCGGGTCCTCACGACGAAAATACCGGCGGGGCTCAGCCCTGCCATCATGTCAATGGATCATTCCCTCTCCAGTGGGGTGACCCAAAGGTAAATTGTATGGCCGTCCATCTCGTAGATCCTCTTCGGTTTGATCCCCTTCATGTCGAAGTCGTGCGAGACGATTCGGGTTCCCGGCCTGCACTTCTCCAACTGGGGGATGAGCTTCACATTGAGGCTCGGGAGCAGGTAGAGGGTTATGACGTTCGCGGGTGAGAGGTCCAGCTCGAAGATGTTCTTCCTGGTGATGGTGACCAGATCGCCCATCTTGTTCTCCTGCACGCGCTTGGTGGAATCCTGAATCCTCTGGGGATCGATGTCGAATCCGTAGGCCTTGACGCCGTATTTCTTCGCTGCCGTGACGACGATCCTGCCGTCGCCGCATCCCAGATCATAGAGAGTGTCGCCGCTCTTCACCTCGGCCAATTCGAGCATCTTGTCGACCACCTCTTGCGGTGTCGGCACCCAGACCACGTCGGGGCGCTGTTCAAAGCTGTCCTTGCACGAGGTGATCAGGAGGAGTGTGATAAAACCCAGTACCATCGATGATAGTCTCTTCATGAATTCTCTCCGGAATAAAGGATCGTGATAACTGCACCTTCAAATGATTGAAGGAAAAAATCAATAAAAATATGTACCGGAGCGATTAATCGCTTCGATTACTCTGATGACGGGAGGTTCGCTCTGCGCTATCGCAAGGTCCCCGGATAGGGGGGGAGGGTAAGGAGCAGGGTACCGGCTGTATTATGTCCTATCAATAATTGACCATTTGCGGATATTTATTATAAAATTTTACATCCCTCCTCCCGACATTAGAAACAGGAGTCTTTCCATTGAAAAAGACCATTATGATCATCGGTGCCGGACTCCTGCAGGTTCCGGCAATACTGACGGCGAAGAAGATGGGATACCAGGTGATCGTGACCGATTACAATCCCGATGCCATGGGCATGAGGGATGCGGACATCCCAATCGTCATGAGCACCAGGGACATCGAGGGATCCGTCCGCGTGGCCAAGGCGCAGAATGAGATCACGCCGATCCACGGAGTTATCACGGTAGGGACCGACGCCTCCATGACGGTGGCGGCGGTGGCCAACGCACTGAATCTTCCGGGGATCAAGTTCGATGATGCCGAGGCGGCCACAAACAAGATAAAGATGAGAACCCGGTTCAGGGAGCGGGGGGTCCCCTCGCCGATTTTTTTCCCCGTCTGGTCCATCTCCGACGCGAAGAAGGCCTGTAAGAGCCTGGGGTTTCCCGTGGTGATCAAGCCATCCGACAATATGGGGGCCCGGGGTGTGCGGAGGATCGACAACCTGGGACAGCTCGCGGAATCATTTCAATTCGCCAAGAGCGCCTCCCCCAGCGGCGAGCTTATCATGGAAGAGTTCATGGAGGGGCCGGAGCTGTCCATTGATGCCATCGTGTACAAGGGGGAGGTCTCCATCACCGGCGTGGCGGACAGGATCATCGAGTACCCTCCCTATTTCGTGGAAACCGGGCACACGATGCCCTCCCAGATGAGAAGGGAGATCCAGGAGGAGGCCTGCGAGATTATGAAGGATGGCATCAGGTCCCTGGGGATCACCCTAGGAGCGGCCAAGGGGGACATCAAGATCACGAAGGACGGACCGAAAATCGGCGAGCTGGCAGCCCGCCTGTCGGGCGGGTTTATGTCAGCCTATACCTATCCTCTATCATCGGGGGTCGATCTTATGAGAGCAGCAGTTGAAATCGCATTGGGGCAGGAACCGATCAATCTTGAACCGACCCTGAACAGGGTCGCCATAGAGCGGGCGATCATAACGAAGCCCGGCATCGTGAAGAAGATCAACGGGCTTGAGGAGGCGCTCAGCGTACCCGGCATCGAGCAGATCTTTCTGAACATCAAGCCGGGCGACAAGGTGCAGTCCCCGAAATCAAACGTGGAGAAGGCGGGGCATATCATCGCTATAGGGTCGACCCTGGAAGAGGCCGAGGAGCGGGTCAAGCTCTGCAAGAATGTCCTGAAGATCGAGCTCTTCGAGGAGGCGGAGCTCTCCATGGAGGCGATTCATCTGGCGGCCAAGGAGAAGCTGAAAAAGTTCTGCTCGGTCTGCAAGAACTGCGATGGCAAGACCTGTGCCACCGGCGTGCCTGGTATGGGGGGGATCGGGACCGGGGAGTCGTTCCGGCAGAATCTCAAGGCGCTCCAAAATTACAAGATCACCACCAACGTCATCCATGATGTGACCTCGCCGAAAACGGACACCTCCTTCCTCGGCAGAACGCTCGATCTGCCGGTGATGGCGGCGCCGATCACCGGCATGGTGACCAACATGGGCGGGGCCATGGACGAGCTGGACTACAACAGGGCCGTTGTGAGAGGGTGCATCAAATCCGGCTCCATTGCCTTCGTCGGTGATGGCGCGACCCCCGACAAGTACAAGATCGGCCTGAAGGCTGTCGGCGAGGGAAAGGGGGTCGGGATTCCCATCTTCAAGCCCCGGAGCGATAACGGGGAGATCATCAAGCGGATCAGGGCGGCCGAAGAGGCCGGGGCGATGGCGGTGGGGATGGACATAGACGCCGTAGTATTCAAGACCATGGCGATGAAGAACCAATCCGTGGGACCAAAGAGCCTCAAGGAGCTGAAGGACCTGATCGCCGTTACGAAGCTTCCCTTCATTCTGAAGGGTATCATGACCGTCCGGGATGCAGCCAGAGCGGTGGAGGTGGGAGCACACGCCATCGTCGTGTCGAATCACGGGGGAAGGATACTGGACGAGATGGTGGGGACCATGGACGTGCTGGAGGACATCGTAAAGGAAGTGAAGGGAGACATTAAGATAATGATAGACGGCGGTTTCAGGAACGGTGTGGACATCCTGAAGGCCCTGGCCCTGGGAGCCGAGTACGTACTCATCGGCCGTCCTGTTGCCATTGCCGCCGTCGGTATGGGGGAGGAGGGGACAGCCTTCTATCTTCGCCATATCAAGCGTGAGCTGGAGCTGGCCATGATACTCACCGGGTGTAATTCCCTTGATGAAATACAGCGTGACATTGTCAGAAGGATCTAGCCTTCCTTAATAAAAAAACCGGAGCTCATCACTGTCGCATTGCTCAGCGTAATGGAGCACCGCTGCGGAGTACCTTCCGATTCTTTGCAACGATTCGAAGGAAGGATCGAAGCGTTCCTGCGAAAGCAGCCCTGATATGAACAGGATCCTGCTCATAAGGAGGGCATTTACGTAGGGGATGCCGTTCTCCCTGCAGAACCGCGCCCCCTTCTTGTCGTCAATAATCACAAAGCTGTGGGGATATTTGTAATACAGGATGATCGTGTCACGCTCCCCTGCACCCATGCTCCCCGCGGGGGGAGTGGGCGGAGGGTGGATCCCGTCGTCATCTTCAACGGCCCTGATCAGAATGACGCCGGTTTTCGATCGCTCCTTGAACTCCTCTGCGCCACTGTGTTCCTCCACCGTGAGCTCCCTGAAGACCGATTCAGCCATGATCAGCCGGTAGCCCGAAGCCAGGTCGTCGAATATCCCCGCCTTGTGGAGCAGTATCGCAGATGAGGAATCGATGAGAGCGATTTTTTTCGTCATGGTACCTATGTAGATTAATCAAGCACGGGGAAAAAACAATATTATTTATCGTGGCACCTGAGAAAAACTATTGAAATCAATCGGCGGGTAATTGAGAGTGCAGAAGGCAGCGGGGCGCTGCACATTTACTGCAAGCGGGAATGCATGGGCAAAACAGCGTTTATCACGGGAGTCACGGGATCTACAGCAGCTACCTGCGTCATCAGGATGCAGTAGGCGATCAGGATCGTGAGTTAGAAGTTACAATTCTGCCGGTATACGAGATTCAGGTGGTGATTTAATATTCTCAGTGACAACGGATGGCGGAGAATGAATACCATTATCAGCGCAGAATCGGTGGGGAAGGAATACGGCGGGAGAAAGCTCTTTAGCGGGGTAACGCTCAGGCTCCGTCGGGGTGATTCCCTCTGCCTCCGGGGTCCCAACGGTTCCGGGAAGACTACCCTTCTGAGGATCTTGTCGTGCCAGTTGCCCCCCACCCGGGGTCTGGTGGAGTATTTCTCCGGGGATTCCAGGATCGACAGGGAATCGGTGTTCCTCCATGTCGGCATGGCGGGGCCGTCGATAGAGCCCTACGGGGAACTGACCGCTCTGGAGAACATCGATTTCGTCTCCAGGGGCGGCATCGGGAGGGACGGGGTCGACAGGCACCTCCGCGCCTTCGGACTCTTCGAGCACAGGAATACGGCACTGAACAATTTTTCCACGGGCATGAAGCAGCGGCTCAGGTACATACTGGCGACGATAAACGAGCCGTCGGTGATCTTCCTGGACGAGCCGGGTGCGAATCTGGACGAGGCGGGGAAGCGCATGATCTACGGGCATATCGAATCGCAGCGTGGCTCCCGGATAACCGTCATCGCCACGAATGACAGACGGGAGGAGAGGCTCTGCCGGGAGGTGGTGACCCTTGGGGGGTGAGCTGCTTCGTAACATCAGGAAGGAGTTCCTGATCGAGTTCAGGAATCCCTCGGCGGTGCTGTCGGCTTTCTCATTTTCCGGCGTGGCGACGATCTCGGTGAGCCTGGTCACCAGGGCACTCCCGCTGCAGCCTCTGGTGCAGTCGATCCTCCTTTGGCTCATCATCTTTTTTACCGCCATGAACAGTCTGCTGCACCCCTTTATACGCGAGGAGGATCATGGCACCGCGCCGTTTCTGAGGCTCCACTCTTCGGCTCTGTCGGTGCTGGCTTCGAAGCTGGTCTTCAACGCTGTACTCTTCTTTTCGCTCCAGCTGATCATCACCCCCCTGGCGGTGGTATTCTTCCAGTTCACGCTGCGGTCGCCGTTTTTTTTCCTGGTGACGCTTCTGTGCGGCGGCTTCGCCGTCACCGCCACGGTCACCGTGCTCTCCGCCATCGTGGCCAGGAGCGGCGGAAGGGGGCCTCTCTTCACGATCATTTCGTTCCCGCTGCTGCTCCCCATTCTCTGGATGTCCATCGAATCGACCAGGCACTCCCTTGAACGAGGAGGCTTCTGGGACGTACGAAGCCTGGTTTTTTTACTTGCTTTTTCGGGTATGATAATTGCCTTATCCTTCTTACTAATCCGCTTTATCTGGCTCGATGAATGAACATCACAAAGTCTGTCTTTATCGCAATGCCCGCGTCCATCATCCTGACCTTCCTCTACGCCCCGCCGGCGGAGGTACTGGGTGATGCAGGCAGGATCATCTTCTACCACGTCCCCCTGGCCTGGATTTCGGTGCTCGCCTTCGTGGTCGCAGGGTTCTATGCCGCGGTACACCTCTTCTCGAAATCCCCCCGCGCCGCCGATGCCGATATGAAATCGCACGTCTCGGCTACCCTGGGGATGTTCTTCGCGGTATTGACAACCGTCACGGGGTCGATCTGGGCAAAACTGAGCTGGGGGAGCTACTGGAACTGGGATCCGCGCGAGACGACGATCATGGTGCTCCTGCTGATATACATCGCCTACCTGAGCCTGCACGGGACGCTGAAGGATGGTGAGAAGCGGGGACGCATATGCGCCTCCTATCTGCTCATCGCTGCGGCCACGGTTCCCTTTTTCGTCTTTATCGTGCCGAGGCTCTACCCTACGCTGCACCCGGATCCGATACTAAACAGGGAGGCCTCGGTGCATATGGACTTCAGAATGAGGATCACCCTGATCTGCACCATCGCTTCCTTCACGCTGCTCTACCTCTACCTCTTCGGCCTCAGGTTCAGGATCGCGGTGCTGGAAAAAGTGAGAATGGGGATTGAACGATGAAAACCGTGAGAAGAATATTCGGGACGCTGCTGATAGCGGCGGCGATTTTCGGAACGGGAGTCTGGACCACCTTCGGCCTGGCGGCCGATGTCGGCGGCGGGGAGCGGACCGTGGCGGCGGCCGCACACACACAGCCGGAGCGGACACAAGAGATTGATCCCGGCGACGCCGATGAACCGATATACCGGGTTTTAGGTATCGTCCTCTTCGTATGGATCGGCATCTCTCTGTACCTGTTTTTCATCGACAGAAAAATAACAAGACTGGAGAAGCGCATCAAATGAAGAAATGGACCGTGTTCTGCGTCATCGCGGCGCTCCTGTTCCTCGTCATTGCCGCCGCGTCGTTCAGGGACGACGTCTTCTCAACCTATGTACCGGTGCGGGACGCGATGCAGAGGGCCGGCGAACACGTGCAGGTGATGGGCGCCCTTGACAAGGCGACGATCGCCTATGAAAGGGGAGGAGGATACACCTTTACCGTCAGGGACGGGGAGGAGAATGAGATGCGAGTCTACAAGGAGGGGATCAAGCCGATGAATTTCGAGCACGCCGATAATGTGGTGCTGGTGGGCTCCTACAATCGCGACAGGGGATTATTCGTGGCGGACAAGGTCCTCACCAAGTGCCCCTCACGCTATGCCAAGGGGAAATGACATGAATCTCGGCACGATACTGATGCTCGCCGTAATCCTCCTCTCGGCAGCGGAACTTTTCTTCACCGGTAGGGGGCTGGTCAGAAAAGGGGAAGGGGATTTCATCATAGCGAAGCGGATCTACTATGTGTCGGCCGCACTCCTGTTCGTCACGGTATGCCACCTGCTGCTCCTATTCCTTTTCGACGATTTCAGGTACGAGTACGTGTTCTCCAATTCCTCGGTGCACCTGCCGCTGGTCTACAAGATAACGGCGCTCTGGGCGGGGCAGGAGGGGAGTTTCCTGGTCTGGGCGCTCATACTGGCTTTCGTGGGGATCGCGGTGATGCGCGCCGACGCCGAGAACGCCCCGATGCTGATGCCCTGCGTCATTGTTACGAAGATCCTTATCCTGGTGTCGCTCCTGGTGAAGAGCCCCTTCGATTTCATCTGGAGGGTGTCGCCGGCCATGGCGGGGACGCTGCCGGTCGATGGCGCCGGCATGAACCCGCTCCTGCAGGACCCCTGGATGATCACGCATCCGCCGCTCCTCTATCTCGGCTATGCCCTGTCGGTGGTGCCCTTCGGCTATGCCCTGGTGTCGCTGCTGAAGAACAACCTGTCGCTGATCACCGAACGGGCCTATCCATGGGTCTTGGCGAGCTTCACTTCTCTGGGCCTGGGCATATTCATGGGAGGGTACTGGGCCTACAGGGTCCTCGGCTGGGGCGGCTACTGGGGATGGGACCCGGTGGAGAATTCGTCGCTCATCCCGTGGCTACTGGTGACGGCCTTGCTGCACGGGATCCTGGTGCAGAAACGGTCGCTTTCACTGATGAAGACGAACGTCGTCCTCTCCTTTTTGTTCTTCATATCCGTGTTTCTGAGCTTCTTCCTCACCAGGAGCGGAGTGCTGGCGGACTTTTCCGTGCACTCCTTCGGAGATTACGGCCTTTCCCTCTACCTGGCATCATATATTGTATTCTTCACCGCGGTCTCCTTCTTTTTTTTCCTGGTGAAGTCTCGCAGGATCGCAGCGGCGCCCCTCCCGCCAGGCCCGTGGAACCGGCTCGCCTTCACCGCTTCGGGGATTCTCCTGATGGCGTTGTTCGCCTGCTTCGTGCTCTTCGGCACCCTGATGCCGCTCCTCTCCGGATTGTTCCTGCGGCAGCAGATCGCGGCGGATTCCGGTTTTTACAATTCGGTTTCGATGATCGTGGGGCCGGCGATACTGGTGGCCATCCTGTGCGCCACCATGCCGCTGGCGCATGTGAAGCGTTTCAGTACTATTGTCATGGCGCTGCTGAGCGTGGCGCTGGGGGCTCTGATTATATACCGGCCCCCGGTCCAGTACGGCCTGGCCGCCGTGACGATCCCGGGGGTGTTTCTGGTGCTGCAGAGCCTGGCGGCGGTGCTGACCAATCGGTCACTGGCGATGCTCCCCTCGCGGCTGGCACATATCGGGATTGCGCTGTTTATGATCGGTTCGGTTGTCACCCATCTCCACTCCAGCTCGGGCCAGGGACGTTGTATCCAGGGCCGTGAGACAGCGGTGAACGGGATCCCGGTGACCTTTCTGGGGCTCCGGGGATCGACGGACTCGCGTCTGGAATTCATGGTCCGGCGCGGTGAATCGAGCGAACAAATCGCCATGAAGTACTATTTCAATGAACGGATGAACTCTATCTACCGGGAGCCGCAGATACTGGGGGGGATCATCGACGATATCTATATCTATCCCGATGATTACCGTTCAGGGTTAGAGATGGCGACCGTGGGAAGAGTCGAGAAAGGGAAAGAGGCCCTGGTGGGGGGGGTGCGAATCTTCTTTGCCGGCTTTGACACGGCCCACATGACCTCGGAAGCCCCGACGATCAGGGCGAACCTGATCGTGAACGGCCGCAGGCTGAGCCCGGCGCTCTATCTGAAGCGTACATCGAAATCGCATTCCCCGGTGCCGATACCCGGCACGGAAAGGGCGGTGTCGCTTCTGGATATCGACGTCTCCAGCAGGTCCATATGGGTGCATATCTCGCCCGATGCTACCGTGACGATACCGCCGGACAGCGTGATAGTCAACGTAACGAAGAAAAGGCTGATTTGGCTCGTGTGGCTGGGAACGGTGCTGATCGCCTGCGGCGGTCTGATGGCCTTCGCACGGTCAGTCCAGGAGTAACAGCCAGCTTCACCATTGTCCCCTGCTGACGAGTATTTCGATCGCCCGGATGCACGAGTCCACCTCCTGCCTCAGGGTATCCACAAGAGCGCCGATGTCGCGCAGGTCCTGTTGCTTCCCTTTTGCCTCCAGCGCCAGCGCCGCATCGCGGGCCCGGTTCGCCGAGAAGTTGGACACCGCCCCCTTGATGGAATGCGCAAGCTTCGCCAGCCCCGCAGCATCGTTCAGGGCGATAGATTCCTCGATCTTCGAGATGATGGACGCCGAATCCCTCTTAAAGATACCGTGAAGTTCCCTGAGAAGCTCCATATCCCCCTCGATCCTGTCGTGCAGTGCCTTCAGGTCGATCACTCGGGAAATGTCCATTGGCCACCTCGAGTATGTGAATCGGCAATAAAAAAAACCCGGATACGGGGCGCTGTCAAGCCAATAATCGCGAAGCCGATCGATCAGAACTCAAGCAGTATGTCCGCATAACGTGAGATAAAGGTATAGCGGCTCCCCTCGGCGGTCATGATGTGGCGCAGGGCATCGGCAATCTTATCCGCGCTGATGCCATCCAGATCGTGGGAATACCGGTAGAAGTCGGCCTCCTCCATGAGATCGTCGATACGGTGGGTTCGAAACTGTTCGATGGGTTCCTCGGTATGGGGGAAGCTCAGTTCTCGGATCGCCTTCCGTATGTTCGAGGCGGATTGCCGCCTCCTGGGGGGGGCGGAGAGCCGGGATAACAGCGCCCCGGAGAGGGTACTGGAGCCGCGATCGTCACCGATGACAAGAATCACCCGCGGGGCCTTTGATTTCATCTTCTTGAGGGCTTCTGACAGCGGCCTCAGCGAATAGACGGAGTGGACGCAGATCACGCAGTCCGCCGGTTCACCGGTCCAGGATTCCCAAGTTTCCTGGGAGATGGTGATGGCATCGAGGCTTCTCCCTGCGGCATTCCGGCGCAGAATGGCGACCATTGCGCCGGAGGGTTCCACGGCAATAACCCTGTGTCCCGCCTGGGCGAGCGGAATCGCCAGAAGACCGGTCCCCGCACCGATATCGATAATCGATCGGCAGGATGCTGTCTTTTCCATAATCAGGGGGAGGATGTTCCCCGGATATCCCAGGTCCCTCATCCTTCTGTCGTATTCCACGGCAAAGCGTTGTTCCCTGAATTTCATGATCCCCACCGGAGGGTCTTCCCGCGCGGGATCACCCCTTGATCCATTTTTTATAGATTAGACGAAAATTATCATTGTATTACAACATTAATTCTTTAAATTGTTGAAATGATTGAGGATGGTTGTGATGGCGGACTCTGGGCGGCATGTATTCCATCGACTTTTTTCATAAAATGACGCCGGGAGGAATTTATATATATTGCAAACACCGGCTCCGCGCGTTGATTATGCAGAAAGAGGGAGCCGAATCACGGGGATCATGCGATGAAGATACAATACATATCGATCAATATACGGCACGATGATGAGAGCACACTCCCGCTGCTGGATGAGCTGATCGAATACCTGAGGAAGAAGAGGGTTTGCATACAGCTGCCGGACTACCAGATGATCGGCGACAGCCGGTTTGCCGAATATATCGTCGATAACGACAATTTCATCAACAGGACGGATTGTATCGTCGCCATCGGCGGCGACGGTACGTTTCTCAGGACTGCCAGGCTGTTCGTGGACACGGGGAAGCCAATATTCGGAATCAACCGCGGCCGGATGGGCTTCCTCACCGAATTCGGGCCGGATGAGTACCTGCAGTACCTCGAGGATATCTTCAGCGGCAGATACCGGACGGCGGAGCGGCCGCTTCTCTCGGCGACCCACCGGCGGAAGGGGAAGGATACCGGTACGCTCTGTTTTTTAAACGATGCGGTCATATCGAAGGGTGCCTTCTCCCGGGCGATCAGGATTGAGCTTGAGATCGACGGCGAATCCCTCAACGCCTATTCCGGCGACGGGCTGATCGTGGCTACCTCCACAGGCTCCACGGCCTATTCACTTTCGGCGGGGGGGCCCATCGTCGTCCCCGCAACGAAGGACGTGTTTATCCTGAACCCGGTGTGTCCTCACACCCTTGCCATGCGGTCCATGATTCTGCCGTCCACCTCGATCGTGAAGGCCAGGATACTGTCCGAGTTCAAGAATTTATTATTGACAATAGACGGGCAGGAGGCTATCCGCATTGACGGGGAAGATGAGGTCCTGTTCCATCAATCAGACAAGAAGATACTGCTGATAACGCATCCCAGAAAGAATTTCTATGCCATTCTGCAGGAAAAACTGGGATGGGGAGAAAGTCATGCTCTGCGAACTGAGAATTAAAAACTTCGTCATCATCGAAGACCTGAGCATCTCTTTCAATAGGGGCCTCAATGTCCTCACCGGCGAAACCGGAGCGGGAAAATCGATACTGATCGACGCGCTTTCCGGCGTACTGGGAGAGAAGATGACCACCGACATGATTCGAACCGGCTTTGAAAAGGCGATGCTGGAGGGTTCCTTCGATGTCTCAGAGATACCGCAGGTGAGGCAGATTCTCGACGAATCGGGCATAGATTTCGACAATGACACGCTGATTCTGAAGAGGGAGCTGTACAGCAGCGGCAAGGGGAGGTGCTTCGCCAATTCGGTACAGATACCGATCACGAAGCTGAAGGAGATTTCGGAATATCTCGTGGACATTCACGGGCAGAACGAGCACCAGAACATCATAAACATCAACAAGCACCGGGAGATGCTCGACAGCTTCGGCAGACACGAGGAGTTGGTCCAGCAGATACGGGAGCTTCACCAGAGGCTGCAGACAATCAAGGGACGGCTTGAATCCTTTGATATCGACGAGAGGGAGAAGGCGCGCAGAATCGAGTTCAATTCCTTCGCCATACGGGAGATCGAGTCCGCGAAGCTCGTACCGGGAGAGGAGGAGGAGCTGAGGAACGAATCGAGCCTTCTGGCCAATGCGGAGAAGCTCTTCAACGAGATCAACCATTCCTCGTCGCTCCTCCACGATGACGGGGGGATCATACAGAGGCTGAAGATGGTGGAGCAGTCGCTCTCGCATGTCTCCAGATACGACACCGAGATCTCCAACCGTCTTGAGGCGGTCAAGGAGTCCCTCTACTCGCTGGAGGACGTTTTTGCCTATCTTAAGGATTACGAGCGCAGTATCGATTACTCTCCCGAGAGGATCAACAAGGTCGAGGAACGGCTCTCGATGATATCGGCGCTGAAAAAGAAATACGGCGATTCCATCGAGCAGATACTCGAGTACGGGGAGAGGGCCAGAAATGAGCTGGACACGATAACCTCCGGCGACGAGGAGGTGGAGCGCCTCAGGGAGGAATACACGGTGCAGCTCAGGGAGGCAAAGCGGGTCGCCTTCGAGCTGTCGGACAGAAGGGCGGCAGCCGCCAAGAGGCTTGAGGAGCTCGTGATCAGGGAGCTGGGAGATCTGGGGATGTCGGGAACGATATTCAGGATTTCCATCAAGCGGGAGCTGAGCCCCACCGGGGAGATCGAGTCAGAGAACAGACGGTATGTGCTCTATCCCCACGGGCTCGACAGGATCGAATTCATGCTTTCCGCCAACGAGGGGGAGGACCTCCGGCAGCTCCGCAGGGTCGCCTCCGGGGGCGAGATGTCGAGGATCATGCTGGCATTAAAGAATGTGCTCCTGTCGGCGGACATTGTGGAGAGCCTCGTCTTCGACGAGGTCGACGCCGGCATCAGCGGCAAGATCGCGGATATTGTCGGGAAGAAGCTGAAGACCCTGGCCAACAAGCGGCAGGTCTTGGTGATCACCCATCTTCCGCAGATTGCCGCAATGTCCGATTCACATTTCTCCGTGCAGAAGCAGAAGTCCGATTCGAGGATCACCACCGTGGTGCGGCAGCTGAACAGAAGGGAGAAGATCAAGGAGGTCGCGAGGATCCTTGCCGGTGAGAAGGTCACCGATCTCTCGATCCGGCATGCGGAGGAGATGGTCGGCATGGCTGAGAAATTCAGATGAAACGGCATCGCTCCATCAATCTCACCGATTTTCTCACCTCCGTCATCGCCGCTGCAATCGGCTTTTCCGACAGTTTCATTCATGTCGCTATCGACAGCATCCTCGTGTGCGTCTCGTCCAACAAACGGTCGGGGCGCGGCGGTTCCTACGGGAAGCTTGTGCCGCTGCGTTTTATAAACGGCCAGGAGTTCATCCAGCACAATAGAAGGATGTACACCATCCCCCGGGTATACCACAATGATGCGAGGATTCTGTATCTGATCTATTTTTACATACCGAGATTTCTCGATCTGCCTGCCGGGGAGAAGCTGCATGTGATATTCCACGAGCTCTATCACATTGATCCGACCTTCAACGGCGATATCAGAAGGATGGGGGCAGTGAAGTCAGCCCACGGGTTCTCGAAGAAGCATTTCGACTCTCTGTTCCAGCGGGAGGCCGGCCGGTTCCAGGAATCGATCGCCCACACCGAGATGCATTCCATCCTGTCCTTGGACTCCCGGGGCCTGTACGCCGCGTATGAAACGGTGGTGGCGCGAAGGATGAAGGTGCCCAAACCGGTTATGATTGACAAAATCAGCTAGCCCTGTAGTCTGAACAGAAAATTCGGGAAGGCCGGATCATGAACCGCATAAAAAATATATTCGTGTCCGCCGGAAAGGCGCTGGCGGTGATAATCGCCGCACTGATCCTTCTGGAGGGACTGCTGTTCGCACTCAGCAAGATCGCCTTCTGCCCCTTCCTCTATGACGCCAGGTACTACCGGTACCTCGGGAGGCCCCACGGACTTGAGTACGATTTCAGGATTAACGGCAGGGGCTTCAAGGACCGGGAGTTCAGTGACGAGAAGCGCCAGGGAGTCTTCAGGATCGTGGCCACGGGGGATTCCACCCTCTGGGGGGTCGTTCCGCGTCAGCACAACTTCCTGACGATACTGGAACAGATGCTGAACAGAGATGGAGCGGAGTTGGAGCTGTACAACATGGGCCTCCCCGCGATCGGACCGCACGACTACCGGGCGATTCTGGCACACGAGGCGGTACGGGTCGACCCGGACATGTTCCTTCTCTGCTTTTACATAGGAGATGATTTCGGCACGCGCAAACTGTATACCTACAGCAGGGTCGCCTCGCTGGTTCGGTATATCATGGACCTGATCAAGGGCCCCAGAAAGATCCTACCACACGAAGGCGTAAGGGTATTTCGGGAGGATCTGTTTCAGATTGAGGATGGTCTGTACTACGGCTATGCGGCGAAGAAGGCGAGGCTGTACCGCAGGCATCGTTCCGAGCGGGTGGTCCATGATTATCATACGACCCTGTGGTATCTGCGGGAAATCAGGGATATCTGCAGAAGAAAGGGGATCTCCCTGGTAGTGGCGGTGATTCCTGATGAGCTGCAGATGAATAAGGAGCTTCAGGGGGAGTTCTTCAGGCGCATCCCGGAGAACATGCATGGGGATGTCGATTTTCTCTATCCCAACCGCCTGCTGAACGGGGATCTGGAAAAAATGGGGATAACTCACTTCGATATCACCGATGATTTCATCAGGGCGGCGGAAAGCTCGAATCGGTATTTTTTTCTGAAAAAGAACTATCACTGGAACATCGACGGGAACAGGGTGGCGGCAGAGTTCATGTTCAAGCATCTTGAGCCGATCATAAAGGAGATCAGGGGACGGAAGGGGAGTCAGAACAGGTAGTCACCGTGAATCGGGCCGCTATATTCGTATAGCTCGACGTCATTGATGCTTCCGTAGAAGGAGAAGCCGCGGGGATTGTTGATAAGGCTGGCGATATACTGCTTCGCAGAATCGGCATTATCGGTGTCGAGCAGCACGCGGACTGAACCGTCTGAACAATTTGAGGCTGCTCCCCTGATACTCAGGTGCCTTCCGTACTGGGAGCAGTACTGCCTGCAGCAGACGCCCTGGACCATTCCTCTCAGTATGATCTTCTTGGACATGCCGTCACTTCCATGAGGGGTTGATGGGGATGCAACTATTACCTCCCCCTGACGTTTCAATAATAATCCCATCGATCGGTTCCTGTCAATGATTTCGCGGTGACGGAACGGGCGTTTTGAAAAGATGAGCACACGGTTTTCACTGGTCATGACATCGGACGGGTCAGTGACCCTTCATGATTCCTCGATCATGGAATCGATGCATTCCAGCTCCGGCGCATACGAGGAAGCGGTGCTGAAGCACGTGCGTCCCTCGGGGGTGCTGACACGGCAGGCGGAAGCGCTCACCGTGCTCGATGTCGGATTCGGCCTCGGATACAATGTCCTGGCACTGGCGCATGAACTTACGTGTTGCGGTTTTGGGGGCTCACTGGAGGTGCATTCTCTTGAAACGAGCAGGGAATACCTGGCCTTCATGAGGGCGATTCGGTTTGAAGATGAGAGGGATGCCCTCTATGGGCATCTCATGGAGGCCTATGAACACGGCTCGTGCCGATGCGGAAATTTTTTCCTGACGATACATTTCAACGATGCCAGGGCCTCCCTGGAAGGTCTTGGCAACCGACGTTTCGACTGCGTCTTTCATGACCCCTATTCGCCGTCGAAGAATCCTGAGCTCTGGACGGTGCAGTTTTTCCGGAGGCTCAACGGGATGATGAAGGAGGAGGCGGTACTCACCACCTATTCCAGCGCCCTGCAGGTCCGCCTGGCGATGGTGAAGGCAGGCTTTTTCATCGGGAGGGGGCCATCGGTGGGGAAGAAGAGGGAAGGGACCGTTGCGTCAAGGACCAGGATGCCCACGGCGTTCCCCGGGTCCTATGTGTCGGATCTGGAGCGCGATCCGAAGGCGACCCCATACCTGGATTGTAACTTCACGGATTCGAGGGGGGAGATAGTGCGAAGAAGGTCCGAGAGTATCAGAATGCGGCGTCACAGCATGTCATCAAGCTCGTCCAGTACTGATTGCGATGCCTGATCGCCGCTCACCTCGGCAGCTTTTTTCTCTGGTGTGCTCTTTTCCCTCTTCTCCATCTCCTCAGGCTTGAATTCGATGCTGCCGCTCAGGTCCCCTTCCGGACCGAGCCTGTAGGAGAGTGCGCTGACGAACTGGTACACTGTCAGTATCGCATCGTACACCTTTTTCCCGTTGAGTTTCTTCAGCCCCTCGATATGTGATTCAAACAGCAGGACGTCCTGCGGGTTCTCCACAATGGTGTGCTGGCCCTCAAAATCCTGAACGAGCTCTTCGACGGTTGCCAGGATGCGGTCCGAGTAGTCTTGCACGATCCTCAGAGTTTCGCGTCCGGCCGCGTTCCGCTTTTTCTTCAGAATCTCGAGCCGTTTGGTGTATTCGATATACTGCGCGTTGCTGGCGGGTTTTTCTTTCTTCATCTTGTCGAAGTTATCGAGGATGTCGGTATAGTTTTTGAAGCTCTCCTCGCATTTCCTCATCTCGTCGTAGAGCCCCCGCAGGACGTTCCTGTAGTCCACCATGCCCTTGTGCGAATAGCTCACGTTGTATTTCACCTTGTTCGTGGTGAGGATGACCGAGTACTCGTTGTCGAATTCATGAAACAGCAGATAGCAGATCAGAACCTTGTCGGCTTCAGATGCGGCGCTGAACCGGCCGTATTTGTCAAAATCCTTGCGCAGGTTCTGCAGGTTCAGTTCGTACATCAGCTTCAGGCCGCTCTTCACGTGGTCGGGGATTGCATCCTTGGCGTTCTCATCTTCGATGGCTATCTCCGCTTCCTCCTCGGTCTCCTCCGCTGTCTCCTCCTCGATGCTCTTTCTCTTCCTGCTTCCGGGTTTGTCGCTGGGCTTAATGGCGAGAATGGTTTCGATGCTTGTATCAAATATATCATATTTCTTCCCGTAGTAGTAGCAGAAGAGCCAGTGAAGCTTCGGTATGAGCCTGTAGTACAGAATGGATATATTGTTCCGTACCTTCCTTTTCATTGAGGAGAGGCCGGATATCTTCCCGTCGCGATCGATCCTTTGCAGTATGTCGATCGCCTTTTCGAAGGAGGTCAGGATCATGGTCTGGTACCTGCGAAGGATGTAAAGCCTCCGGTAGAGGCTCATGAGCTGGTCTTTCAGCTCTGATACCTTTTTGGGTACATCGGGGAAGTTTATATATTGATCGACGATCTGATCGATTATCATCTTGTCGTAGAGGTCGCTCACCATGACGATCAGTTCATAATAGATGGGGTCCGCCTTGTCCAGGGACTGGATGACCTGGTTGCCGAGCTTTGGATTTTTTCTGAAAATCTCGAGATAGACCATCTGCAGTTCCATAATGGCGGGCTTGATGACATTATTGAATTTCTCGAGGAATTTCAGTTTGAAATAGAGGGCGCTGAATTCAGCGATGCCGTAAAAACTCAACCGGACGCGTATCATCAGGCGGGCGAATGCCGAGCCCTTCGGCTCACTGTACTTTTTCGCCGGCTGGGGGGCTTGTCTGGCGGCCGGCACGCCGGGTCTTTTCTTCTTCTGAGATTCCTGCCGTATCGTGTTCCTGTGGCCATCCAGTCTTCTCTGCAGTGCCTTCTGGCTATTTCTGTCGATGGCGAGGTTTCTTCGCTTGGTCCTTTCATCGATGACCTGGCCACCCGCTTTCTGAAAACGATCGAAGAGGTCCTTCTTTGTGGAATCATCGAGATTCGAGATGCCGATGTTTTCCTTTGTCTTGTCTACCTTGTCCATACAATGCTCTGTATCAATGATTGAAACACCGTCGCAGTACGTTCCCTGGCACATAGTGTGCGTACGGATCGCCCGGTTACCGTACTAAGCTCTGTCGAACTTATTAAATGATATTTCTTCAAGAATAATGTAATAAATCAACCATAATTCGCACAGGAATTTCTCGATTTTCATTACGCCGTGTCCTCTCCGGGTGGAAGCGACCGCACCCCGGGATGCCATGCTTCCCCATTCCAGCTGTACCATTCATAGGGATGAAACCTGTTTTTGTAGGACATGCTTCTGTTTTTTTCGATATAATAACCCATATAGTAATACCTGAGATTCTGCGACATCGCGTATTCTGTCTCTTTGATGACACTGAGAATGCCCGGGCTGAAATGGCTGTAGTCGCTGTGAAAGACGAAGTAGACGCTGCTCAGGGCCTCTGCGGATCGATCCAGGAAGCCGGTCGCGAACAGCATTCCGTCGATATAGTATTCCGACTGGAGCGACGGGCACGACTGGGTATAGAAGGTGTTTATGAATTCATCCATTTCGGACCTCTTACCGAACCTGGACATCGAGTGCTCGCGGTACACTTCGAAAATCTCCTCCCTGAATACCAGCGGGGAAAACCGCACCTCCACCGCAGCGGCAATCCTCAGGATGCGCCGCTGGCTTTTTGTGGGGGTGAATCGCTCCGCTATTATGCGTACCGGCACACACCGTGCGCATCCGGGGCAGTGAGGTGCGAAGTAGTAGGTGCCGAATTTTCTCCATCCCCGGCATAGCAGCTCGTCCAGCTCCTCTCCCGACAGAGCGTAGGCGAAAAAATACATGAATCTGGCCTCCCTGTCGTTAAAATACGGACAGGGGGCGAGATCGCTGAGCTGTGGTTCCCGAAGCAAAATCATTCGGATCGTTTGCACCTTTGGCGGGAGATGAGTCCGTCGTGCCTGTGGTGTGGTGCGCTTTTCATGCCGTACTGCCGGATAGGGGTTTGTTTACGATCAAAACTGATTGAACGAGTCCGTCAACCAATTAATCATCTCCTGTGTCCGATCATCGGGGGATGTGTAAATTCCATTTGACATTTCACTGCGGGGACTGTCACCCTTTGCATACGGGTGATGCGGGAAATCGGGTTATGAATGAAAAAATACGTATCGCAGACCTTCATAAATCCTTCGGAAGAAAGGCCGTACTGAAAGGCGTTACTATCGATGTCCTCCCAGGGGAAATCGTCTGCATCGTCGGGAAGAGCGGCTCTGGCAAGTCCGTGATAATGAAGCACCTGGTGGGGATACTGCGGCCCGACCGGGGGAGCATATTCGTGGACGGCATCGATTATACCGGTGCAGATGAAGAGAACAGAAGGAAGATAGAATCGCAGTACGGCATACTCTTCCAGGGGGCGGCGCTGTTCGATTCGATGAATGTCTTCGACAACGTTGCCTTCGGGCTCAGGAGGAAGCGGGTGGGAGAGGATGCCGTTCTGAGGACCGTCGCGGAAATGCTCGAGAAGGTGGGGCTCCGGGATGTCGAGGAGAAGATGCCCTCAGACCTATCGGGGGGGATGCAAAAGCGGGTGGGCCTTGCCAGATCCCTTGCCATGGATCCCGAGATCATGATATACGACGAGCCTACCACGGGTGTCGATCCCATCACGGGAGGGGCGGTGGGAAGGCTCATCGCCTCAACCAGAGAAACCTTCGGTGTTACCTCCATCGTGGTGACCCACGATATGATGCTGGCCGACAGGATCGCGGACCGGATTTACATGCTGAACGACGGGGCCATCATCTTCAGCGGCACCGCATCGGAATTTGCCAGAACGGAGAATCCCTATGTCAGACAATTCGTCGAGGGGAGGGCCCATGGCCCGATCGCGGTGCTATAGGCTCCCCATGGCGGCGATTGCCGCCGCGCTGGCGCTGGTCTTCCCGGCGTGCCGCGAGGCTGCTCCGCCATTTCTGGGGCTCGTAAAACCGGAGGATCATGTCTGGCTCCGGGGGAAGCGGGTGTTCATCGACCCCGGTCACGGGGGATCCGGCAGCCGCGATTATTTCAGGGTCGGACCCGGCGGGATCACTGAAGAGAAGGCGAACCTGGAGGTCGCCCTGGCGCTCCAGGGGATGCTGGTCAGGTCCGGGGCGGTGGTGGCGATGAGCCGCAGCGTCGATACGGCGGTCCCAATGGAGGAACGGATTGCCATGGCAGAGCGATTCAGCCCGGATCTTCTGCTGAGCATTCATCACAATGCTACGGTGAGGACGGGGGACTCGGTACAGTATCCCTCGGTCCTCTTCTGGGGCTCAAGGGGGGTGAATCCGGCGAGCCATGACCTGGCATTGCTGGTACTGGAGCAGCTTGAAAGGGTAACGGAATCGAAGGGGGGTGTCTTTTCCGATTATGCGATCTTCAGTGAAACGGGAACGCGCATTCTCAGGATGACTAAGGAGCTCTGTCCCGGCATCATCGGGGAGGGAGGGTTTCTATCCGATGAACTGCATTCCCGCAGGCTCAGGGATCATCACTACATTGAGGATGAGGCGGTGGCCTATTTCCTCGCGGTATCCCGGTATGTGCAGTGGGGCATTCCCCGGGGTGAGGTCGTCGTTTCCTGCGGTGTCGATACGAGGTGCGCGCAGGAGAACTGCCTATCAACGAGAAATCCGGTGGTGGCGATCAGGGTGTTCAGCGGCAACAGCAATGCCGGCATTGACGAGGGCTCGCTGAAGATCACCATGGACGGGGTGCCCGTGGGGAGCCGAAAGCTCTGCATCGATATGTTCGCCGTCGAATACGGGAGGGAACTCTATCCGGGGACCCACAGGTTCAGGTTTTGTTTCAGGAACCTCAGGGGCCAGAGCAGTATGCTGCACCACGCTCTGGTGTCGGTCCCCCCGGTACAGGGGGATTACAAAAGGCTTCTGGAGACGGGGAGGCGGCTTTCATCCGGGGCGGCAACGGCCAGGAACGGGCTCTTCATGCTCCTCTCCGCCAGTTCCCTGGCACCGGCGGACCCCCGGGGAGACGAGGTGCTCTGGCTCATTGCAGGGGCATTCTCCCGGATCGGCGAACGGGCCATGGCGAATCACTACCGGGAACGGGTGTATTACTTCTACCCTCAGAGCAGATACGGCGCGGCCATCGCCGGCTCCATCATGAGGGAGCGAGGCCTTTTTTTCCCCGCGGACCACTACGGGAAGGCCGTGCCGGTGAGGGGAGACCATGATTTCTGCAGGGGATGCGGCACCACCCGGCCTTGATTTTTTTATGGACATGAGTGCCGGATCTCGTATACTATGCCGTACGAATCCAGAAACAAGGAGCTGACGATGAAATCATATGCACACACCACCGGTACCTTTATCGGCAAGGGGGGCGTTGAGATATTCTTTCAAAGCTGGACGGTTCCGTCTCCGCGGGGCATACTGGTGATCGCACACGGCGTTGGGGAGCACAGCGGGAGATATGCCAATATCATCGAACGGCTCGCCGGCGCCGGCATCTCGGTATACGCCAACGACCACAGGGGTCACGGGAGATCAGGCGGAAAGCGGGGCCACGTTGATTCCTTCATGGAGTACGTTTACGACCTGAAACTGCTCGTTGATTTTGTAAAGGAAGAGCACGCGAAGATCCCCATGGTCCTTATGGGGCATAGCATGGGGGGGACGATCGCCTTCAAGTACGCACTGACCTACCCCGAGGACATGAAGGGTCTTGTCCTCTCCTCGGCGGGGCTGATCACCGCGGTGGAGGTCCCCGGCTGGAAGACCTCCATGGGAAGGTTCTTCTCGAAATACCTGCCCGGCCTCTCCATGGCCACCGGGCTCGATGCCTCCCAGCTGAGCCATGATCGTGATGTCGTCGAGGCCTACGAAAATGACCCCCTGGTACATGGCAAGGTATCGGCCCGCTGGTACACCGAGTTCACCTCCACCGGCGAGGAGTGCCTGCGAAGGGCGTCGGAGCTGCGAATGCCCCTCCTGGTGTTCCATGGGAAGGGGGATCTCATCGTCGATTACCGGGGTAGCCTCCAGACACATGACGGCGCCTCCTCGGCTGATAAGACCCTGTACGTCTTCGAAAACCTGTATCACGAGACGATGAATGAGGCGCAGCAGGAGCGGCAGAGGGTCCTGGATATCGTGTCGAAGTGGATCCTCAAAGCCGTCGCTGCGCGGGGCAAGGCCACGGTGAAAGGTGCCGCCGGGAAAGCTGCGGGTACAAAAAAAGCCGCTGTGAAAAAGGCCGCTGCAGCTAAGAAAGCCGAAAAAAAGCCGGCGGCAAAGAAGTCTGCGCCGGTAAAGGCGAAGGGCAGACCGAAGGCTGTTCAGGGGAAGAAAAAGAAGAGATAGAAAAAAATGAAAGCGGGGCAAGGCCCCGCTTTTTTCATCCCGCCGATCCGCCGTCGGTGCTCAGGCGAACCTGTAGACCTCGATGCTGTTCTTACCCCGCTCGGTGGCCTTCTGCAATGCCAGCTCCGATCTCCTCAAAAGAGAGTCCAAGATGAGATCGTTCATCAGATGCTTGTCTGCATGGTCGTTTTTTGCGATGTCACTGGGATTCAATTCCGATACGCCGATGGCCAGAGTGACCTTCAGACGCTCCCCCTCCACCGGCAGCGGCGAAATAGTGATGGTCTCCATCATTCGGTCCGCCACGCTGCGGGCGTTGTCGATGCCGGTATCGGGGAGGATCAGGAGAAAATCGGAGATGCCGATCCTGCCCATCTTGTCATAGGGGCGGCAGGAGGCTCGAAGGCGCCTGCTGAACTCGAGGAGTATTCTGTCGCCCGCTTCCGATCCGTAATTCTCTGTCAGTTCCTTGAAATTGGTTATATTTGCCATGATCGACGATATGTATTTGCTCTCCCTGGATGCGCGCATCATCTCTTTCAACGCCTCGTCGAGGAGCGATCTGCGGTTCAGCAGATTCGTGTGGGGATCCTCCTTGGCGAACTTGATCATCTCCTTCCGGAATTTCTTTACCGCTTCCTCCAGCTTGATCGCCTTCTTGGCCACCTGCATCCGTATCTGCAGCTCCTCCATGCCGAAGGGTTTAAATATGACATCGTCGGCGCCCGCATCTATCGTCTCCAGCAGCCTCTTCTGGTCTACCCTATCGGCGATGATGATGAGGTAGAGGTATTTCGTGTGTTTTATTTTCTTAACCCTTTTGCAGATCCCGTTGATGTCGAAATCCGCCTTCGTCCAGTTGATGATGACCACCTGGGAGTTGTGCCGCTGTATGTCCTCGACGATGGTATTGATGCCTTCGGCAAGGTTGATCGAATAGGCTGCATCGACCAGCGACTGGGTTATTGCCGTGAGGAGAGATTTCGTATGGTTTACCAGAAGAATTTTCATTGTGCGACCTTTCTATAATGTAGTAGTGTGACCGTGCACCTTTCATCGGTAGGGCCTTCCTATGCTAGGAGGGGTTTTCAATATTTGTCAATTAAAATATGGCGGGATCACCCGATATCAAACCGGCTCCTGAGGTCTCCGGCGATCCGGTGAAAGACATCCTCCTCGCTCCCTGATCCGTCTATCACGGTGAATGTCTCGTCGGCAATATCCAGGTATATTGCCCGGACCCTTTCCAGAATGGGGATGCGTTCGAACAGTTCGGTGTCGCCCCCCCTGTTCCGCAAGGAGACCCTGGCGAGTGCCGTCTCGGGGGGGATGTCGATGAGATACACCCGGTGGGGCTCGGGGAACCCCATAGCCCGGTTATCCTCCAGAATCCTCTGTGGCGGAAGCCCCCCCGCGCCCTGATAGGCGGCGTTGGAAAAAAAATAGCGGTCCATAATCACGGAGATGCCGCAGGCGAGTGCGGGAGTGACGTTCCTCCTCACGTCATCCTCCCTGTCCAGCAGGAAGAGCCGATGCTGTTCCTCAGGGGCCGGTGCGGTGGGGGAGGTGAGGAATGTTCGGATCCTCGATCCCCATTCACCGGCTGAGGGTTCGGACAGGAGGATTGTCTCAATGCCCGCGTCGGCGATGTGTTGATGGCAGCGCCGTGCCTGGGTCGATTTCCCGGATCCGTCAATCCCTTCGAAGACGATGAAGAGTGAACGGTGTATCATGCGCGGTCGCCCCTCGGCGCCGCTGCGCCAGCAGGGAGATCGTTCCGTATGTGCTCGATGAAAAGGATGGTGGCGCCTATGGTGGCGCAGTTCAGACCGAGAAAGCCCAGCACCGGGATATAGGAGGCAAGGAAGAACGCGGCGCCGAGTCCCGCCACGAGCCATTTATGGTGCCAGGCGATCCAGAATTTTTCGCTGAATCCGAGACGCCGCCGCTCCATGGGGAAATCGAAAAACTGGTAACCGATAAAAAAGGAGGCGGTGAGAAAGCTCATGACGCTGTAGAGCACCTGGCCGAAGAAGGGGACCAGATTCAGGAAGAGGAGGATGATGTTGAGCAACAGCATCAGCAGAAGCAGAATCATGATGCCGGCGGTGATCCTTATGATATCCTTCAGCAGCGTCGTGAATCTGAATTTCTCGTCGAAACCTTCGCCGGTGATCACCCGTTCGACCTTCATCGAGAGAAAGTCGTTGAAGGGGGCGGTGACGATGCACCCGGTGATGGAGTAGACCAAAACACTGACGATGGACAGCAGGACGAAGAGCACCGGTTTCAGCAGGACCCGAAGCACCACCATGTACCATGCGGTACCGGCAAGAAGCCCCGAGAACCATGTATCGAAAATCCTGTAGGATATGATAAACACGGTGACCAGAACGACGATGTTCAGGATGAAGGGGATGATGAAATACCAGCCAAAGCCCCTGTGACTCACTATGAAGGGGATGGCCCTGAAGAATGAAACGAACCCCCTGAAAAATGATCCACTGTGATGCCTCTCATGCGTTGTCATCGCCTTCACCCCTGTCCTGTCTTCGGGATGCCCTCCTGAGCCGGTCCATTATGGCAAGGCCGAGATCGTGTTCCGGCACCCTCTCGGCGAATATAACACACTTGCCGAGTCTGTCAAGTTCATGCAGCGATGAAAAGAGGTTTGCCGCCGCTTCCCTCAGGTCGCCCCGGGGGGAGAGAATCCTGGTTCTGGAGTCATGGGGGGTGCCGCCGTGACTTGTGAAAAACAGCAGCGCGGCGTCTTTGTTACGCAGATGCTCGTCATCGATTGTTCCCACTATCCGCACAGGTGTTGAGGGGGAATAATGGTAGGGGAGCTGGCCCGGCGCCTCGATGGTCGGTGAGGATCGCTGCTCCAGTAGATGCCCGTACATTCTTTCCAGCTCCTCCACCGGGACGCCCCCCGGCCTGAGCAGCTCCAGTGAGTCCCCCGATACCTTCACTATCGTCGATTCCACTCCAACCTCGCACCTGCCGCCGTCGATGATCATGTCCACTGCGCCTCCCAACTGCTCCTGGACGTGCCGGGCCTCCGTGGGGCTCGTCGCGCCGAAGCGATTTGCGCTGGGTGCCGCGATGGGGAAGCCGCAGGCCTCAATGAGGCGGAGGGCCACTCCATGCCGCGGCATCCGAACCGCCACGGTGCCGAGCCCGGCGGTGACGATGTCGGGAACACACTCCCTCTTTTTCAGGACCAGGGTGAGCGGCCCGGGCCAGAAGCGGCGGGCTACCCGTTCCGCCAGCTCCGGTACATCGGCGGCAAGGTCACCCAGCTGTTCGAAACGGGAGATGTGCACGATGAGGGGATCGAAAAAGGGTCTCCGCTTGGCCTCGAAAACCCTGGCCACGGCTGTGGGGTTCGAGGAGATGGCGCCCAGGCCGTACACGGTCTCAGTGGGGAATGAGACGATCCCCCCCCCTTGGAGTATATCGGCGGCCCGCGCGATCTCCTCTTCCGTTGCCGGCACTATGGCGGTGGTCATGTCGGTTACCGTCGATTGATCGTATAGGAGTAGATTTCCGTATCCGCGCCGTCGTTATCCGCGGCCCGGTCGAAAAATGCCCAGCCCCGGGAGGAATAGTAGGCCTGCAGCGATGCCTTTTCTGACTGACCGAGAAACAGGTAGATCCGTTCAAGGCCCAGCACGGCGGCCCTATCAACGACGGCGTCCATCAGCAGCCCGGCGATGCCACGATTCCGGAATTCCGGGAGAACGTAGAGCGAGGCGAGCCATGGATTCAGGTCCCTCCTTTCCCACAGGTCGTCTCTCTTCAGCGACACCATCCCCACCGGCATGGTGTGGGCAACGGCATAGAAGGAGAGGGGTATCTCAATTCCCGAGGCCCTGGCCCTGTAGGATTCCAGAACCGCCCTGAAGGGGATGTCCCGTTGCATATACCACTGTCGGTATGACCAGTGGGCCAATATCGGCGCAAATTCGGGCTGATGGTGCAGCGGGTGTATGTGTATGCTCTCCTGGTTCATGGGTGCGTTCTCCGGGAGATTCCGGCCGATGCATCGCTGTGATGGCCGTTGCCCTGTGGGCTTTCGAAAATCACGACAGAAGTTTCTTCATTGTCTTTTCGAGCCAGTCGATATGCTCGATGACGGCCGTCTTTGCCCGTTCGGGATTTCGCGCTCGTATCGCCTCGATGATGTTCTTGTGATGCGTGTAGAATATCTTCGATACGTCCGGCACCGCCATGAGCTTCTGCCTGCTGTAGGGGAGGGCGCCGCGGAGGATCCAGGTGATCGATTTCATGAGATGCGCGAATATGGTATTGTTGGTGCTGTCGGCGAGGTTGTGGTAGAATTTTGTGTAGAGCCGTCCCCCCTCCCGGGTGGATACCAGGTTCTCGATGCCGATGGTCGAGGCGTCGTCATCAAAGGTGGACAGCTCCTGTAGCTGGGCCTTCGTGGCGTTTTTCGCCGCCATCATCGCCGCCTCGGAATCGATGAGCCTTCGTACCGACAGAAGCTCCCATATTTTATTGTGGTCCACGGCGATGAGGTCGCCGATCTTCGATTCCAGCGGCAGCTGTTCCGAGGATTGGACGAACTTACCCTTTCTCCCCTTGGAGACGATATAGCCCTTCGCCTCCAGGAGCTTCATCGCCTCTCTGAGGGATATCCTGCTTATCCCGAACCGCCGGGTCATCTCGTTTTCCGAGGGGAGGCGGTCCCCCGGTTTCAGGTTGCCCGATTTGATGAGCTCGGTGATCTGTTGCACCACGAGGCTCGGAATATCCGGCGATTTTGTGATTCTGTTCAGGGAGAGGTTCTGTGCGTCATCTTTAACCATGGTAGACCCCGCTGGTTTTTTCTCTGTTATGTTCAATGTCTGAAAATAACAGAATTTGTCAAAGAAATAATCGAAATCTATTTGACATATTGTAATACAAACTTATATTAAGTCAATAACAAATTTCAAAGTCGTGCCGCCGAAGCGACCTCGCGGAAATGAACAAACCGTGAGACGATGTACTATCCGCGGCAGCCTGTTATGCGGACGGCGGCGATGTCATATGATATGCACAGGGGGGAATATGAAGCCGAGAAGAGTTGCCGTCATCGATTATTGCCGCACGCCCTTTCTCCGATCCGGGACCGGGTATTCCGATCTCATGGCATGGCAGATCGGCCGTCATGCGGTCAAGGGGCTCATGGCAAAGGCCGGGGTCGACGCCTCAGTGATCGACCACATCATCATGGGGTGCGTCGCCACCGATGTCGCCACGACCAACGTAGCCAGAGAGATCGGCCTGGGTGCTGGCCTGCCTGAGAGGATTCCCGCGCATACCTGCACCGTAGCCTGCGTATCGGCAAACATGGCGGTCACGACGGGAGCGGACATGATCGTAAACGGCCATGCCGAGGCGGTGATCGGCGGCGGCGTAGAGTCCTTTTCAGATCCCGACATAAAGATATCGAAAGCCTACCGGAAGTTCATCACGGACATGACCATGTTCAAAAAGCCGAAGACCCTTGGAGGAAAGCTGAAACTGTTACGCAGGATGAAACTGAAAGACTTTGTCCTGCCGGAAAGACCGGCCATCGGCGAGTATTCTACCGGCCTTACCATGGTGCAGGCGGCGGAGCGGCTGGCAAGGAAGATGGGGATAAGTCAGGAGGACCAGGACAGATACGCGATACTCTCGCATCACCGGGCGGCCGAGGCAACGAAGGCCGGCATCCTCAGGAGAGAGATCGTTCCCGTGGTGAGCAACGGGTCGAACAGGCCCATAAGCGAGGATAATGGATTCCGTGCTGATGCCACGCTGGAAAAAATATCGAAGCTGAAGGGGGTTGTGGACAGGAAGTACGGCACGGTCACGGCGGCGAATTCGTCGTTTCTCACCGACGGGGGATCTGCGGTGCTCCTTATGAGTGAAGAGAAGGCGAAGAGGCTGGGGCTGAAGCCGAAGGCGTATCTGAAATCCTACATATACACGGGACAGGACCTGTGGGACGAACTGCTTCTGGGACCTGCCGTGGCGATACCGCAGATACTGAAGCATATGAAGATGAAGCTCTCGGATATCGGTGTCTTTGAGATCCACGAGGCCTTCGCGGCCCAGATGCTGGGGGTGATGCAGTGCCTGGAATCGGAATATCTGTCCCGCAAGGTGCTGGGTCTCGAGGGGAAGACGGGGAAGTTAAGGATAGAGAAGGTGAACGTGCATGGCGGATCTCTATCCCTCGGGCATCCCTTCGGTGCCACCGGCGGCAGGCTTATCGGTGCATGCTGCAGGAGGCTCATCGACGAGGGGGAGCGATATGGGCTCATTGCGGGCTGCGCGGCCGGCGCTGTGGGGAACGCCATGCTTTTTGAGAATGCAGCGAGATAGAGGAGGAAGGGCAATGAAATATCTGCAGGTGGAGAAGACCAGTGACAATATCGTAGCGATCACCATAAACTGCCCCGATTCGAAGGTGAACAAGGTCTCCAGCGGGCTTCTGAAAGAGATATCGGACGTGCTGGATCAAATAGAAAAGGAAGAGGTAACGGGTGTCGCCATCGTCAGCGGCAAGGCGGACAATTTCGTCGTTGGGGCGGACATCGACGAGCTTCGCTCCAAGACATCCGACAAGGAAGTGGAGCGTTACATCAGATCGGGCCATGACATCCTGAACCGGTTGGCCTCGATCAGGGTTCCCAAGGTGTGCGCTATCCACGGAAACTGCCTGGGGGGAGGGCTCGAGCTGACGCTGGTGGCCGATTGGAGGATCGCATCTGATTCCACTGCCACGGTATTCGGGCTTCCGGAGGTGATGATCGGTCTCCTGCCGGCTGCCGGGGGAACGCATCGTCTGCCTCGTCTCGTGGGATTAAGGACGGCGATGCCGTTGATGCTCACGGGAAAAAATCTCCGGGTGAAAAAGGCGAAGCGCTTGGGACTTGTGGATGAGGTGGTGATGCCACACGGCCTGAAGGATGTGGCCATCAAGCGGGCCCGGATGCTGGCGAAGAAGAGAGAAAAAAGGAAGAGAAAGAGATCCTTGGTGGATTTCCTCCTGGAGTCGAACCCGATAGGAAGGGGGATCGTCTTCAGCCAGGCCAGGAAGATGGTGATGCGGCAGACCCGGGGGCTCTATCCGGCTCCCCTTGAGATCATCGATTCCGTGGAGTATGGGTACAAAAAGGGCGTGCTGAAGGGACTCGATAAAGATGCAGAGCGATTCGTGCGGCTCGTGGGACGCCCCGAGACGAAGTCCCTCATGAGTATATTTTTCGGCATGACGGCGCTGAAGAAGAATCCCCTTGAGAAAAAGGCGAAGCCGGTAAGGAAGCTGGCGGTGCTCGGTGCGGGACTCATGGGGAGCGGCATTGCCGCGGTGTCGACGCCGGTCTGTGAGACCCTTCTGCTGAAGGACATGACCCTCGACGCGGTTGCCAGGGGGATGAAGGAGATCTGGAAGGGTATCGCGAAGCAGGTAAAATCGGGTGCCATCGAGAAGTTCGAGGGGGAGAAGCGTTACGGGAGGATTGTCCCCTGCGACGACTACCGTGATTTCAGGAACACCGACATCGTGATCGAGGCGGTCTTCGAGGACCTGAAATTGAAAAGGAAGATACTTGGGGATATCGAAGCGAACTGCGAGGCCGGCACCATCTTCGCCTCCAACACCTCGTCAATCCCGATCAAGTCCATCGCCCAGGGGTGCAGGCGGCCGCAGAATGTGATCGGCATGCATTATTTCTCGCCGGTGACCAGGATGCCGCTTCTGGAGATAATCAAGACCGAAAAAACCGCCGACTGGGTGGTGGCCACGGCGCTCGATACCGGCATCAGGCAGGGGAAGACCTGCATCATCGTCAGGGACGGCCCCGGTTTTTACACCACCAGGATCCTGGCGCCGCTTCTTTTCGAGGGTGGCCTCCTCCTCTCCGAGGGGGCGGAGATGCAGGATATAGACAGGGCCATGCACCAGTTCGGCTATCCCGTGGGGCCCATCACGCTCCTGGACGAGGTGGGGATTGACGTGGGTGCCCATGTGGCCGAGACGCTCAGCCCGATTATGGAGCCCAGGGGCATCACCAGCCCGAAGGACATGTTCCGGATGATCGAGAAGGGGTATCTGGGCAGAAAGAGCGGTATGGGGATGTATCGGTATGATGTCCCGAAAAAGAAGGGTAGGAAACCGGTCAATCAGGACGTCTACGTAATGCTGGGCAATGCGCCGAGGAGGAAGTTCGCTGTTGAGGAGATCCAGCAGCGGGTAAGCCTCATGATGGTGAACGAGGCGGCGCTCTGCCTGCAGGAGGGGATCATCCCCTCGCCGCAGGTGGGGGACATGGGGGCGATCCTCGGGCTGGGCTTTCCCCCCTTCCGCGGCGGTCCCTTCAGGTATGTCGACAGTACCGGGACGGATACAATCGTCTCGATCATGGAGGGGCTTGCGGAGAAACACGGCGTGCGGTTTACACCGGCACCGATTTTGGTGCAGATGACGAAGAAGAAGAACAGCTTCTATCGGGATTGATGGTGGTACCCATGGGGCAGGAAACGATCTTCGATTCCATCCTGGCGCACATACGGAACAGTCCCGGGAAGGAGGCTCTTCACTACTTCCGGGATAAGAAGCCGGGAATGGTGACCTACGGGGAATTCGGCATGCGGATCGCCGCAGTGGCGACCTGGCTCAAATCCCGGGGGATCGTGTGGCGATACTGGCCGAGAACTCGCTGGAGTGGGCCATCGCTGATCTGGCCGTGTCATTTATCGCCGGAGGTGAAAAGACTGATTAGAGCCAAAATCGAGACACTGAACGAGGAACTGGCTCGTTTCGAGCAGGTAAAGGATTTCGCGATACTGGATCGCGATTTCTCGGTGGAAGATGACCTCCTTACCCCGACGTTAAAATTGAAAAGGAAGAATATCATCGCTCGATACGGAAGTATCATCGAAGCGATCTATGCGGATGAAGTAAAGGTCTGGTAATATTCTGAATGAGGAGCTGCTATGGAACGATCACTGGATTTTCAGGAAGAGCATCTGATTTTTAGAGATGCATTCAGGGGATTCATTCACAAAACAATTGGGGATGACTACCCTTTATGGGAAGATGCTGGTATCGTCCCGAGGGACGTATGGAAGAAATTTGGCGAGAACGGGTATCTGGTTCCCTGGGCAAAAGAGGAATATGGAGGATCGGAAGCGGATTTTTTCTATTCGGTAATCATTACCGAGGAGCTCGCAAGGTTTGGAGCCAGCGGCCTCTTCGTGCCGCTGCACAATGATATCGTGGCACCCTATATCAACTCCTTTGGGACGGAGGAACAGAAAAAAAAATGGCTTCCGCCCTGTGCCTCTGGGGATGCGATCCTGGCGGTGGCAATGACTGAACCCGATGCAGGTTCCGATCTGGCCTCTATGAAGACCAGGGCCGTGCGCCAGGGGAATAAATGGATATTGAACGGCCAGAAGACGTTCATCTCTAACGGTCTCCTTGCTGATATCGTTGTGGTGGCGGCTAAAACTGGAAGCCCGGAGACACCGCCGCATCAGGCAGTGAGCCTTTTTGTCGTAGAACGAGGTGCTCCGGGTTTCAGCCGGGGTGAGCCTATAAAAAAAATCGGACTGAAAGCGCAGGACACGGCTGAGCTCTTTTTTGATGATTGCGAAATCCCTGCGGAAAACATTCTGGGGCAGGAGGGCATGGGATTTCTCTATCTTATGCAGAAGCTTCAGCAGGAGCGCCTTATCTGTGCACTGGGGTCACAAGCGGCAGCGGAGCGCTGTCTCGAGCTCACCCTGGAGTATGTGAAGGAGAGAAAGGTATTCGGCAAGCCGCTTACAAAGTACCAGAATACTCAATTTGTCATCGCTGAAGTTGCATCGGAGATTGCAGTGGGCAGAAGCTTTGTCGATGATCTCATCAGAAATCATATGATCGGCAAGGACGTAGTCAAGGAAACCTGCATGGCTAAATACTGGATCTGTGAAACCGCGAAGAGTATTGCAGACCGTTGCCTGCAGCTTTTCGGAGGATACGGTTACTGCACCGAATATCCGATTGCACGTTTTTATGCCGATGCCCGTGTCCAGACTATTTATGCCGGTACCTCGGAAATAATGAAGCTGATTGTTACCAGAAGCATGGGTTTATAATACTCCATGTGATGATCAATTCATGAGGCAGCATCGGAGGTCGGATCATGGAATAGAAATCAGCTTTCGAGAAGCCGGAATTGCGCTATTCTTTCGATACACACGAAACAGGATCCATGAAATATTTATGCGAGATGATTCCTGCCGGTGCTTCATAGTTATCACGTAGTTAGCACATAAGCCCACTGTATATATACTCTTCAGCTTTTTTCCAGGGCCCCTTCTTGCAGTGCTATATCCGATATGCCGCATCGGACATACGAGATAGAGTGTTGGATCGCGTTGATGTCAGATATTTCATCTCTGAATCGTTCATTCCAGAAGGGACCTGACCTCATGTTTCGTCTGTTGTACTGTTCTGCAGATCGTGCTTTAATATTGCATAATGCGCGAGATTGAAGGGCCAGTTTCAATGGTTCGTATTAAAATGAACAAGTTCAAAATCATATTTTTACCTGGGCCGCTTGATTATCAACATGAGTTGCTTTTGGTGATTGCTCATTATTCCCTGCGTTCAATAAACCGGGAAAGAACACGATAGCAAAGATTTGGATAACAGATTCGGAGTTTTCGAGACATTGTTGTCACGTTGTGAGTTTTCTTCAAGAAATTAACAATTGAAGATCATTGCCTGATAAGAAATAATTGAGCGATCAGCACATTTTAACAGTTACAATATCTATGAATTCAATAGAAGAAGGAAAGTACAGGAGTAATAGAAAAAAATGTTGAATACAAGGCGGGATCATTGATATTCTTAACCTGGGGGTGGCTATGCGGTCCAGCGGCACGAGGTTGGCAACACATCACACTCGTTTCCTTCATAACAGGAGCAATGCGAAAAAAAGGAACAGATCACAGTGGCCGGTACTTCATTGTCGCCCCCAATGAAATCGTGTTCATTTCCACGAATCAGACGCTGTCGGTGGTTCTGGGGTCTTGTATCTCCACGGTATTCATCGGGAAGCGCGAACAGTATATCCTTGCTGCCAATCATATCGTCATCGCGGTTCCAAACACGATGAGTGTGATCGCGAAAAAGAGTGCGAGCCAGCAGATTGATGAAATGATCGGCATCTATGAATCGGAGTACGGGATACGTCTTGAGGAACTGCGGTGCTTGCATCTCATTGGGGGCGGCAAGAAGGTATCTGATGAATCCTTCATGGTCCATGAAAAAAATATTTCCGAGTCATCTGCCATTCTCAATAAGCTGGGTGTTGCGGTATTGTTCAATGATACGGGGAGTCATATGAATGCCAGCTATTCAATTTATAATAATCTGCTGGGTCTGTTTGTCGAAAATATGTTCACTTCGACACATATATCGTTTACCATCAATCTGGATATACTATTTGCCATTGATCTGCCGGAACAGGCGCTGTTTCCTGCATCGACTTTAAGGCACATAAGTCCGGGATTCGAGTATCTAGTGGAAAAAAAGGTTATTGATGATATAACAGGCGAGAAAAAACGATAGCCGGATTTTCCCGAATGTGTTCTTTCGGTATGAATAACGGGTTATTCATATACCCGGTGTCTCGTTGTTACATTATCTGGGGTACTGAGCATGCTTTTTAGAGGACATACAACCGGAATGCAATCCACATACACGCGCAGGAGGATAATCACGCTTGGGGCCGCCGCCGGTGCCACAATGTTCGTTCCCGGTATCCAGGGATTGGCCTTAAGGACTGAACAGAAGCAGTATAACACGCGTACGCCTCGTCGGGCGCTTGTACTCTGGTACAGCCAGACGGGTCATACCGGTAGAATCGGTTCACTCATTGCCGCTGTATGGCGTCAGATGGGCCTTGCGGTGGATTCCTCCGATTATCGCAATTTCGATGCGGCAATGCTTGGACAGTACGATATCATAGCCATGGGGACCCCGGTGTTTTATATGGATGTTCCGGAGAATGTGCGTCAATATCTTGAATCATGGCCGGCAATCGACGGGACCGCCGTGGCCTCCTATACGACCTTCGGTGGTTCGGGGAACAACCAGCACAACACCGTTTGCATGGTCCTGGAGTTGCTTGCGGAGAAGGGTGGGATTCCCGCGGGAATGGATGTCTTCGGTAACATGTCTACCTATGCGCCCACGTGGTCCCTGGGCAATGCTGAAAGGACACTGAGATACCGTCATCTGCCAGGAGAGGAAACCTACAATCATGCAAGAGCATATGCCAGGGATGTCCTTGGCAATGTTCAGAACGGCAGGGTACTGGAGATACAGAGGGAGTTCGACTCGGGGAGCATCCTGCGGCACATGCCTCAGGTATGGGGGGACGAAGCTTATGATTTCAACGCACAGGTTTGACAGCGAGCGTTGCACCAGGTGCGGGGTCTGCCAGAGTCTCTGCCCGGTCGGGGCGATTGATATCGGCAGACAGGAGATCAATCACTCCCGGTGTATCGCCTGTTTCGGATGCCTCAACAACTGTCCTGCCCAGGCGATTGATATGCGTTTCTTAGGCAGTCGTCTCACCGGATTTTTCGCTTTTCTGCAAGAGCGGTCGATCGTTATCCAGGAACCGGCCGAATTGAGCATCTAGTGTCCACGCCGGGTGGAGCACCGATTCGTTGGTGGTCTAGCGTGCGTACTCCTGAAGGTCCGGGAATGCATTCATCACCCTGAGGCGATCGATCTCTTTCTTGTACCTTCCTTCCCAGCCTATTTTTTTCGTGCGCCGCTCGTAGATATGCTTCATCAGCGGCCTGAAGAAATATTTCCAAAAGGCCACCCATATCCCCCCCTTTTTCTGTGCGAAGCGTGAGGGATTCCACCAGCCGAGCACCTTCTGTCTGTGCAGCCAGAAATAATACTGCAGCTCCTCCGTGGTCAGGTGTCTGGTGCGCACGTTCGCCCAGAGCCCGCTGTACCACCGAAAATCGTCCCGGTTCGTTACCAGACCCTTTTTTATGAGGTCTTCCCGGATGTCGGTACTGGGGTATGGGGTGAGTATCTGAAGATATGAGGCATCTGCTTCCAGCTGTCGGTAGAACTCATAATTCTCGATGATCTCCCTTTCTGAATCCTCCGGGAGTCCGAATATGAGACCCGCGATGACCATGATTCCGTATTTGTGACAGATATCGATCGCGCGCCTGGAGTCCTCGACAATGTCCCCCTTGTTCATCGTGGCAAGGTTTTTCTGTGATCCATTTTCGATTCCCAGGAATATGGTCTTGAAGCCGGCCTCGGACATCCGCTGTACCATCTCCTCGTTTCGTGCAATGGAGACGCAGTCCGCCTGAACCACCAGGCTCAGCCCCGTGTAGTTCCTCTCGATAATGGCATCGCAGATGTCCATGACCCGTTTCGGGTTCAGCACCATGTTGTCGTCGACGATGAATATCCAGCGAGTCTTGTTCTTGAAGTAGATGCTGTCGATATCAGCGATGATGCGCTCAATGGGGTAGATGCGGAAGGAGCGGCCGTACATATGCTGTATGCTGCAGAAATTGCATGCCCTGGTGCATCCGCGGGATGTTTCCATCACCTCCGCCTTGTACATCATCACATGGTAACCCCAGGTGAGGCGCCGCTTGTCCCGCACCGGCAGCTTCAGCGATGCAAGATCAAGGTTTTTCGCGCGTTCGTTGTGAACGAAGACTCCATTTTTCTTATACGACAGTGAGGGGATGGACTCCAGGGAATCGCGCCCCTCGACTGCATTGACGAGCCTCCGGAAGGGCTCCTCCCCCTCGCCACGCACCATGAAGTCAATGTCGGCAGCATCGGGCGACCGTGATATGGCCTCGTACATGAGCGTGGCGTGGTACCCGCCGATGACGATTTTAATGGAAGGGGCGAGGGAACGGATCAGCCTGGCGATCTTCATGCAGGTGTCGAACTGCCACGTCATGGCGGAGAGACCGACGATGGCGGGGCGGATTCTGTTAATCGTCCTTGTCAGATATTTTTTGACCATGTGCCGTTTTCTCACCAGATCGATGATGAACACTTCGTGGTCTTCATCGATATTGCCGGCAATGGAGGCGATCCCGAGGTTCGGCATATGGACCGCCATTTCATGGATGATGATGGGTGTTACATCCGGCATGGATATCAACAGCACCTTCATGGCTCCCTCCTGAAAAATTCCTGCGATCATAGATCGAACACAATGATCAAAAAATTGTCAAGATCATAAAAATAATTTTTCCGCGCACTGCGAAAAGAAACGGGGGGCGATGGACCGGTGATACGGGAGAAGACGTTGAAAAGAGTATTGACAGACAACCAACCAAATACAATTGTTACAACTGTGGTTATTGTTGTGGGGCGTGGTCCCTTCATAGGGGATGCCTCCGCATGGTGCGGCCGCTATATTAATATCCTCCTGGAGTGCTTATATGAAGACCCATCCTGCCACAAATGCTACTCATCCCCTGGATAACTTTTTTTATCCGAAGAGCCTGCTGATCATCGGGGTGTCCGTAAAGCGGATTAACCTCGGAAAGATAATACTCATAAACAATGTGAATATCGGATTCAAGGGCACAATTTTCGCCGTGGGGAGCGAGGCGGGCGAGGTGCAGGGCGTCACGGTGTATACCAGCGTCGCCGAGGTGCCGGAAACGCCCGATGTCGCGATCATCATCACGCCGGCGCCGACGATTCCCGACATCATGGTCCAGTGCGGAGAGAAGGGGATTACGCACATCGTCATCGAGTCGGGGGGGTTCACGGAGTACTCACAGGACAACAAATCGCTGGAGCGGGAGGTGCTGGATATTGCGCGGCGCTACGGGATGCGTATCATCGGCCCTAACTGCATAGGCACGATAAACGTGGAGCACAATCTCATCATGCCCTTTGCCCTGGTTCAGGGGGGCATCCCCGCCGGATCCCTCTCCATCGTGTCGCAGAGCGGAGGGGTCGGTGACACCTATATGCGCATCGCCAACGAGAATCATATCTTCTTCAACAAGTTCATCGCCGTGGGTAATAAGCTCGACCTTGACGAGGTGGATTTTATGGAGTATCTGATTCAGGACACGACCACTACGTCGATCTTCATGTACCTGGAGGGGATAAACAGGGGGAGGGCGTTTTTCGATACTGCCATGAAATCGGACAAGCCGATCATCGTCCAGAAATCGAATCGGTCCCCCATGAGCTCGAGGATTGCGCAGTCGCATACCGCCGCCCTCTCCGCCGACGACGAGGTGGTCGGGTCGATGCTCCACCAGGCGGCGGTGGTGCGCGTGAAGAGCGAGGACGAGCTGATCATCGCTGCCAAGGCGCTCCAGCTCCCCATGATGAAGGGGAGGCGGCTGGCGGTGCTCTCGCGCTCCGGGGGGCACGCGGTAATCACGGTGGACGCCTGCGCCAAATACGGATTCGAGCTTGTGGAGTTCCCTGAATCGTTCCTTGAAAAAATACGCACCCTCTACAACACCAGGATCATCGCGCACCAGAACCCCCTTGACCTGGGGGAGATATTCGACTACACGATTTTCACCAAGATACTGGAAGCGACGCTGGAGCTGGACAATATCGACGGCATCGTTTTCAATCACGTATACCAGTCGAGCTACGAGGCGCAGATGTCCAGAACCTTTCTCGACGGGGTGCATCAGATGGTAAAGCGCTCGGGGAAGCCGGTGGCGGTGACGCTGATTTCCGATGGCGATGAGATTCTGGACATACAGAAAAACCATCCCTTCCCGACCTTCAACAATCCCCTCCAGGCGATCACGGCGCTGTGGGGCCTCCTCTACTATCGCCAGCGAAAGGATCTGCGGAACAACAGGGGCATGCCCCCCGAATTTCCGATCAACCTGAATCTCGTTGAATCGATAAAGAAACATTGCAAGGAGGAGAAGCGGATTCCCCTCACCAGCGAGGCGCTGGAGGTATGCCGCGCGGCGGGAATAACACCGGTGCGGCATGCAGTGCTTGGAAGCGACGAGACCCCGGAGGACCTGAAGATGATTTTTCCGGTGGCCGTGAAGCTGCTGTCGCGCAATGCGTCTCATAAATCCGACGTGGGGGGCGTGAAGCTCAACATAGACTCATCCGGCGGCATCATCGATGCCATCGCCGAGATTAAGAATTCAGTGAAGGCCATGGCGATGCCGGCGGCAGTGGACGGGTTCATGATACAGGAGATGGCGCCCCGGGGGGAGGAGTTCTTCGTGGGGGCGCGCCAGGATCCGGTCTTCGGGCCCATCGTGATCGCCGGGTTCGGCGGGATTTTCATCGAGGTGCTGAAGGACAGGGCGATCCGGCTCGCGCCGATCACCGAGGCCGAGGCGGAGGACATGCTCCGTCAGCTCAGAATGTTCCCACTCCTCGCCGGCGTTCGAGGGAAGCCGGCGCTCGATATCGAGGCGCTTGTGGGCATGCTCTGCAGGGTCTCCCATCTCATCACAACGGTCCCCACCATCAGCGAGATGGATCTCAACCCTATCATCGTCCATCCACGGGGGATGGGGCTTTCGGTGGTGGATGCCAGGGTTTTCTTTTTCTGAGTACAGCCGCAGCATCCCCCGGTTCCTGCCTTGTGAAAGGGATCAGGATGCGCCGGAGGGGGATATGCATCATATGGCCCTGTTGCCGGCTTTTTCCGAACAGATATTCTCGGTGGTGCCTGCCGCGTCGACACTGTGAATTTTGACGCTCTGGTGATGCCGCACCCCGAAGCGCACCGTGTCATCGTGCTTCTCAAGTAGAAGGTCGATCCTTTTCCCCTTTATCAGTCCGCCGGTGTCCGCTGCGAAGTAGAGCCGGCCGTTGTACTGGATCACCGATCCCAGCGGTATTACGGCGGGATCCACGGCGGCCACCGATATTCCCAGGGCCTCGAACACGTCCAGATCAATGCCGTGCGCCGTCTTCCCCTTCCATTTGCCGTTACAGCAGCTTCCGGGGCAGTAGGCGGTGATGGTGAATCCTGTAAGGGTGCATCCCCGCAGATGTGTCCACGTATTGTCCGCCGTCCCGTGCTCCGAACTTCCCGTCTCCATGGTCGCGAAAAAGAGGATTATGCAGGCATGGAGTGCTACGATGGTCAGGGCGACCATTATTCCGACCCCGTTATTTGTCTTTGTCATGCCCTTCTCCAGAAAGGACACTGCAAAACAGGTTGCGCGAAGCTGCAATACTTTTATCAAATTAATAGGTTTTTTTGGTCTTGATCCTCAGGAAATCGCGGATAACGTGTAGGTGCTGCGGATATGCTCCATGAGCCCGCGTTTCATTTGACAGAGCCTCTCAGAAAGGTATATCGGATACCGTTCCGGTGCCGATATGCGACTGAACTCGCTCCGCAGGGAGATCAGCTGGGTCTCTCGTCTATCGCGCATCTTCTCCAGGGATTCCGCCGGGTTGATGATGGTTCCATCCCTCATCACCGGTATCAGGAGTGTCTCAGCCCGTGAGTACCCGGAGAGGGTGACCGGCGCATCACGGGAGTTCAGGGGTACTGCCGGAACGGGCTCTCCCCTCCCGATCCTGGTCGTAAGGTCCCTCTCCTCGTCATCCAGGTAGATGAGGTCGGCAAGCATCGATCCGTCGCGGCGATACAGGCGCTTGATGTTCTTCCTTCCGGGATTGGTAGTCTTTTCATGCTGGTCGGACAGCTTGATGCAGGGCTCCAGAATCCCCTGTCTCCCGGATTTGGCAGCGATCTTGTAGACCCCTGTCAGCGCGGGGTCGTCCCAGCCTGTGACCATCCTTGTCCCCACACCCCAGGCATCGACGGGCGCCCCGGCGGCGATAAGGCGCGCGATGCGCTCCTCGTCAAGATCGCTGGAGACCAGTATCTTCACATCGCCGTAGCCGGCTGCATCCAGCATCTCCCTGCCCCTTTTCGTCAGGTACTCCATGTCTCCGCTGTCTATCCGTATGCCTAGTATGCCCGGTGCCGCCGTTTCCTTGCGCTCAGAGAATGCCCGTATGGCGTTGGGGATCCCTGATCGCAGCGTGTCATAGGTGTCCACGAGGAGCACGCACCGGTCTGGGTAGGTTTTCGAATATTCCCTGAAGGATTCCAGTTCGCTGGGGAAGCTCATGACCCAGCTGTGGGCCATGGTGCCGCTTACGGGGATGCCGAAGCGACGGCCAGCGAGGGTATTGGAAGTGGAGGAGGCTCCGCCGATGAAGGATGCCCTGGAGGCGGAGATGGCGCCGTCTGCGCCGTGAGCCCTGCGGAGACCGAATTCCAGTACCGGTCTTCCCGAGGCTGCCTGCACGACGCGGGAGGTCTTGGTGGCGATGAGTGTCTGAAAGTTGACCGTGTTTAGCACCAGGCTTTCCACGAGCTGCGCCTCCATGAGCGTCCCCTCAACCTGCAGAATCGGCTCCTCCCGGAACGCAACCGAGCCTTCCCGCGCCGCGGAGACGGATCCGCGGAAGGTGAAGGTCGAGAGATACCGTAGAAATTCCTCACTGAATATTCCCAGCGTTGAGAGATATGAGAGATCATCGGCGCTAAAGGCGATGCGTTCCAGCTCCTGCAGCAGGGGAGAGATGCCGGCGATGATCGTGTATCCCCCCTGGAAGGGCTCCCTCCGGTAGAACATGTCGAAGACCCCCCGCTCCTCCGGAGAATAGAGATAGTACCCCTGCATCATGGTGAGCTCGTAGAGGTCGGTGAGGAGTGAAAGGGGCCCGAGGTGGTTCATCTCACAGTCCGTCGCTCGAGATGATGCGGATTCCCCGGGCCTTCATGGTTTCGACGGCCCGCCCGACGCTTCCCGCCGGGACGTCGATCCCCCTGCAGGCGTCCAGGACCACCGTGGTGGCGAAGCCGAGGGCCGCGGAGTCCAGTGCGCTGTAGAGGACGCAGAAATCGGTGGCCAGCCCGCACAGGTACACCTCGTCGATGCCCAGGGACCGCAGATATCCCTCGAGGCCTGTGATCCGCCTCTTGTCGTTCTCGATAAAGGTGGAGTAGGAGTCGATGTCCGGATCTGTCCCCTTGCGAATGATCAGGTGTGCACTGTCGGTGTTGAGGCCCGGGTGGAAGGCGGCACCGGCGGTTCCCTGAACGCAGTGATCGGGCCAGAGCACCTGTTCGACCCCCCCCATGGTAATGACGTCGAAGGGCTTCCGCCCCCTGTGGTTCGACGCAAAGGACATGTGGTGCCGGGGATGCCAGTCCTGCGTAGCGACCACCGCGTCGAAGCGGTCGATGACACGGTTGATCACCGGTACGATCAGGTCCCCCCCGGGCACCGCCAGTGCGCCGCCGGGGCAGAAATCGTTCTGTACGTCCGTCACTATCAGCGCGCGACCCTTTTCTTTCATGGCTCTCACCTGCCCTGATGATTGAACAGTATACCTCCCGTCGGGGATTAGTCAAAGGAAAATGCCGGCGCGGGAGATTTTTTTCTGCCGCCGGATGCCCATAAAAAAAACTTGCAATCCCCTCTCTCGTCTTTAGACAGGTCATATTCAATAAGGAGTGCGGGAGACTGCAATGAAGGATCTGAAAAGTGCATATAAGACGATCATGGACGACCATTTCCCCGACGAGATGACCATCAGCTTCGGGGACCAGAGGCTCGTCTACAGGAAACGGTCATGGAGGATCAACGACGGGGGATCCCTCATCGAAAAGGGTCTCCGGTACGGGGAGAACCCCGGGCAGGAGGCGGCGATGTACCAGCTGGTCAACGGGAACCTTGTGCTGGGGAAGTGCCGTTTTATCGAGCCGGGGAATCCCCTGGTGAGCGGCATCGACGAGGATATGATGGTACAGTTCGGGAAGCACCCGGGCAAGATCAACATGACCGATATCGACAACGCCCTGAACGTGCTGAAGTATCTCATGGACAGGCCCGCAGCGGTGGTGGTGAAACACAACAATCCCTCCGGCGTCGCCGTGGCGGCGACGGTCGCGGAGGCCTTCAGCAGGTCATTCCGCGCGGACAGGATCGCCGCCTTCGGCGGCTGTGCCGCCATGAACAGGACCGTCGACAGGGAGACGGCGGAGCTCATATCGAAGCAGTATCTCGAGGTGGTGGTGGCGCCGGATTATGACGGCGGTGCGATCGAGGTTTTAAAGAAGAGCAAGAATCTCCGTATCGTGAAGATCGGGCGCATCGACATGCTCGCCCAGTACAGGGGCATGATCTTCGTGGATTTCAAGTCGCTTATCGACGGGGGCATCATCGTACAGCAGTCCCCGGTGAACATCATACACGGCAGGGACGATCTGAAGCCAGCCGAGGCGGAATACAAGGGGCAGATCTATCGGATCGACAGGCTTCCCACGGATGCCGAGTACGAGGATCTCCTCTTCGGCTGGTCGGTTGAGCAGGGCGTCACCTCGAACTCGGTCCTCTATGTGAAGGATGGCGTCACCGTCGGCATCGGCACGGGGGAACAGGACCGGGTGGGGGTCGCCGAGATCGCGGTCTACAAGGCCTACACGAAATACGCCGACCTTCTCTGCTACGATCGCCACGGCATCTCCTACAAGGAGCTGGAACTGGCGGTACGCAGCGGCGAGCGCCAGAAGAAGGATATCGAGGCCATCGACGAGGAGACACGGGAGGCCAGAGGGGGGCTCATCGGGGCATCGGCGGTCTCGGACGCCTTCTTCCCTTTCCGGGACGGGGTCGACGTGGTGATCAATGAGGGCGTTACAGCCATCGTGCAGCCGGGCGGCTCCATGCGCGACCATGAATCGATCGTCGCCTGCAACGAGGCGGACCCGAAGGTGGCGATGGTGTACACCGGGCAGCGTGCCTTCAAGCATTAGGAGGAGCCATGGCGGTCTATACCGAATATATCAACGTTTCCACCAGGGGGAAGCGGGACCTGGTGGATATCACCGGCAACCTGGCAAGGGTGCTGGAAAAACTGGATGTCCGGGAAGGCATCGTCACGGTTTTCGTCCCCGGATCCACCGCTGCGGTCACCACCATCGAGTTCGAACCGGGGCTTGCCAGGGATATCGATTCCTTTCTCGAACGGCTGGCCCCCTACGGAGAGAAATATCATCACCACGAGACCTGGCACGACGATAACGGTTCGTCGCATATCCAGGCGGCGATGCTGGGCCCCTCTCTCACGATACCCTTCGTGAAGGGGGCGATGACACTGGGTACCTGGCAACAGGTGGTGCTGGTGGATTGCGATACCAGGCCAAGGGAAAGGAGACTGGTGGTACAGGTGATCTGCTAGATCAGGCCTTCCGTTTTTTCTGCTCGTATTCCCGGAGGTATTCGTCGATGAGGCTTTTCGGCCTCTCCTCCCCCTTTACCTTTTCGCGGGATTCTCCGATACTGCTGAAGAGGCTCGCGAGCCCCCGAGCCGGCATCTTGATGAGGTTCCACAGCGCAGAGAAGAAATCGGAGAGCGCCTCCAGGACGGTCTTCACTATCTGGCGCTTCGCCCCCGCACCGGAAGGGGCGCTCCTCAATGATGGCATCGCGCTGGATACGGTGGAGGCGGCCGACGATGCAACCGCCCTGGCCCCCCCGTATATCGCCGGGACCGGGTTCGCAGCGCTGGATAGCTTGACGGTGGGGGTGGTGGAGGGTATGACCGAGACCCTTCTCACCCGCATCACCGGCATGCCTGTCTCCGAGCCCCTGTCGATGATGAAGAGGATGAGGTAGTAGATATACATGAAGACGTTGAAAAAGATCAGGAACAGGGCGATCCAGATCTCCAGGAATGCCCAGAAGGCCTCGTAGAGCACCTTGAAGAAATCAACGAACTTGAAGAAGAAGCTGAATATGTTATCAAGGGCAGCGTTCGAAAACTGTTTGACCATGGTGTATTTCATCGTTAACCTCCGACCTCGGTCCCGAATATGCTATGGGATTGTATAATATACGACCACAAGCTTGAATTTCGTCAATTAAATTTTAAACGCCTCCGGCGATACTTGCAGCTATTCGCCGTCGATCTCCTGGGACATCTCTGAGAATAGTATGGTGGTCTCCTGCTCTGCCTTGCTGGGGCCAGGCGTTTCCGGCTTCGAGGGGGCAGGCTCTGTCTCATGCCGCTGGGGCGAAGGTCGCACGGCCGTTTCCCCCGGCTCCGCGGCGTCGAGTCTGTCCCTGGATTTGAAGTATTTTGCCCTGGCGGCGACGTCAGAGGCGCGGAGGATAGACGTCTCGCCGAAATTGAAGTTCAGGTTGTGGTCCTGCAGCAGCTCGTTGATCGAATCACCGAGCTCATCGAGGGTGATGTCCGTCATCTTGAGAAGCTCGTCGATCCCGAAATTGAATATGTACGAATCATGCCCCTTCAGGGGTATCTTCTCCTCCATGAGCTTGTTTTCCAGAAAGGCGTAGATCCTGGTGATCGGCTTTTCGTAAAGGCGCGATTCGATGCGGATATAGGTGAACCAGAGCCGCTCGCTAATGGCGGTGTAGATCTTTTTCAGCAGCATGGGGGATTTGCCGAGCATGGTCACCAGGTTTTCCTTCGTGATGGGGATGAGGATGGTGGTGCCGTCGCATACCGCCGTGGCGTTGCGCGTCTTGTTCGATACGATGGCCAGCTCGCCGAAGATGTCCCCCTTTTTGAGGATCGAGAGCATTATCTGGGAATCACCGACGTTCTTGAATATCTTAACTTTCCCCTCCTTGATGAGGTACAGGGCGTCGCCGGGCTCGTTCTCGCAGAAGACGATCTGCTTGTTGGCATAGGCAAGATGGACCCCGCTCTGTCTCGGCACCGACATCTTCCCCTGCCCCTTCTTTTCGATAGCCCCAATCTTCCGTTTCGCCTCGTCGCATGAACTTGATTCGGGATAGAGCGAAAGGAATTTGCGGTACACGTAGCAGGCATAACTCAGTTCTCCCTGCCGGTAGAAGTACTCCCCCAGGCCGAAGAGCATCATGTCATCGCTGACGTTCTCCCTGCGGGCTTTGATTGAGAAGATCATGTCATCGTATGCCCTGAGCTCGTCAGCGAAGCTGTTGATGACCTTCATGGCGATGTCTGCGTTTTTGCTTAGGAGGGCCAGGAAGCTCTCCCTGTTGAAGATGAGGATGACGGAGTCGGTTTTCGCGTAGGCCGATTCCATTCTCGGCCTGTCGCTGAGCGATGAGATTAAGCCGAAAACCTCGCCCTGCTCCGCATTTATCCTGAAGCGAACGACCTTCTTGTTCGTGGTCTCCAGGGCAATCTCTCCGCTCTGGACGATGTAGATGTCGTCAACGTCGTCGTCCCCTTCGATGTAGATGTATGATCCCTTCTTGAATGTCTTTTTGCTATGGGACTGCATAGGGCGGTCACATCCAATACACCTGTAGAGCCTGCTTCAGATCCAGGGCCGCCTGCGACCCCTTTATGATCTCCACGAGCCGCAGCGCGAATGGTATGGCGCAGCCGGCTCCTCTGCCGGTGATAATCCTGCCGTCCACCGTGACCGGCTCGTCCACCGCCGTCGCACCCGTAAGCTCCTTCTCGTATCCGGGATAGCAGGTGGCCCTCTTCCCCCGCAGCACTCCGGCGGCGGCCAGGACGATGGGGGCCGCGCATATGGCGGCGACACTCCCTCCGGCATCGTGGATACGCCGAACCGCTTCGAGGATTCTGTCGTTCGCCTTCAGGTTGGCGCTCCCGGGCATCCCCCCGGGGAGAACGATGAGGCTGAAACCGGAGATGTCGAGGCCGGTGAGTCCTGTGTCAGGAATGACGGAGATTCCGTGGGACCCGGTCACGGGGCCCTCCTCCAGGGATGCGGTGGTCACGTCAATGGAGGCGCGGCGCAGGATGTCCACTATGGTTATCGCCTCTATCTCCTCGAAACCCGATGCCAGCGGTACCAGAACCTTCATCTGTTGACTCCTGGACTAGAGTTTCATTCCCGGCTGGGATTGCTGCGCCTCGCGGAGCTTGATCTTCAACTCCCCCTCCAGCTTGGTGAGCTCGCTCTCCGCCTCGCGCCGCTTCAGGCTCCCCTCCTGCTGGATCTTCAGCGTCTCCTCTATGGTGGATACCAGCTGCTCGTGCACCTTCTTCAGCGTCTCGATCTCGACGATCCCCTTCTCCGATTCCTTGGCGATGTCGAGTGAGCCCTGCTTCAGCATCTCCGCGTTTTTTTTCAGCAGCTCATTGGTGGTTTCGGAGATTTCCTTCTGCATCTCCAGCGCTTTTTTCTGGCGGAAGATGCCTATGGCTATGACGATCTGGTTCTTCCACAGGGGGATGGTGTTCAGGATGGAGCTCTGTATCTTCTCCACCAGGAGCTGGTCGTTGTTCTGTATGAGCCGGATCTGCGGACTTGTTTGAATGGCGATCATCCGTGAGAGCTGAAGGTCGTGGACCTTTTTCTCCAGCCGGTTCGCCATCTGGGCCATGTCCTGCACCCTCTGGGCATCGATGGCGTCCCCTGACTGCTCCGCCTTTGCCCTGAGCTCGGGGACGGTCTTTTCCTGAATCTCCTGGAGCCGCATCTTCCCGGCCAGAATGTAGAGGTCGATGTCCCTGATGTAATCGACGTTCCTGTCGTAGAGGCCGTCGAACATGGTGATATCCTTCAGGAGCTGCATCCTGGCCTTGGTCAGCTCGTCGGTGATCTTCTCGATCTGGACGTTCACCTCGTCATACCGGGCGACGAACTTCTTCATGCCGGTGACGAAGCTGCTGATGATGGGTATCTTCGACATCACCCCTCCCGAAGGGGAGAGCTTGTCGACGTTGAGGCTCTTCACCTGCACCATCAGGTCGGTGAGGATGTCACCGACGTAGCCGGTGTCCTTGGACTGCATCCCCTCGAGTATGGTGTCGGCGAAATTTGATACGCCGGTCTGCGCGCCGACACCGAACTGGATCACGCTCTGGGAATCTTCGACGTCGATCTGCTTCGCGATCTCCTCGACCTGCTTTTTCTGTTCCTCGCTGAGCTCATTCAGCGTGATTTCTTTCTTGTTCATGCTCTGCATCTGCTGTGCTTCCATACTACCCTCCTCTCTGTTTTGATTCGGTGCCACGGATGTGCGGAATCATTTTTCAAGCTCCATCGTTTTCTTGAGCAGGGTGATCTCGGCGTTCAGGTCGAGAAGGTCATGCTCGTAGAGGTGCGCCAGCTGTCGGTCGTAGGTCTCCTTGACAGAGGCAAGCATCCCCTCGACCCGGGCGAGGGCTGCGGAGATCTCGGAAGTCATCTCCTTTCTCCCGGATAGTTCGATGTACTGCTCCACGATCTTTTTCGTGGCGTCCACATAGTAGTTTATGAACTGGCGCGCCTTCCCCAGATCCTGCGGGTTCTTCATCAGGTACTCGAAGATCTCAAGCCCTGTCTTGCAGATCCCCCGCACCTGGAGGGCCACTGCGTTGCTCCGTATCATCCTGGCGCTGTTGCTGATCGCCCTGATCTTCTCTATGCCGGCTGCGGCGGTCTGTTGCGCGTTTTCCCTTGCCGGGTTTGCCGTACTCCTCTTTCCCGAATCCCATATTTTTCCCGCGCCCCTTAGAAGTAAACTCGATACCATTACCGCCGCGATCCCGGCAATCGATGAAAGAAGGAATCCCAGGGGGGTGAACCTGAAGAGCGCCGCGAATACCGCGGTGCCCAGGAGGAAGATTAGAAATGCCTTTTTCACCTGCCGGAACCTCTCTGTATCGTATCGCCCCCCCGCGGGTCAGGCGATAGTGATCTATTATTGTCGGCCCGCTGATTTTTTTACAAGTAAAATATGGAGGAGGCTGGCCGTGATCAGAGGGATGCGATGATGCCCCGGACGGCGGAATCGATCTCCGGAAGGAGGGCTTCTATTCTGGCCATCTCGTCGCTGGAGAAATCCGACAGGACGTAATCGGCCACGGAGAGCATCTGATTGTCGGGCCTTCCCACGCCGAACCGGAGACGCCGGAAATCGGGGGTCCCCAGCTGCTCGATAATGGAACGGAGCCCGTTGTGCCCCTTGTGGCCGCCGCCTGTTTTAATCCTGAAGTCGCCGAAGGGGAGCTCGATCTCGTCGTGCACCACGATGAGGGATGAGGGATCGACACGGTGGTATGCCAGGGCCTGCTTCACCGGTCCGCCGCTCTGGTTCATGTAGGTCTGGGGCATCATCAGTAAAAGGTCGCGTGATTCCATCTGCCCGGTACCGCAGAAAGCCGAGAAGGCGCTCTTCGAAACGCGGATTCCCCATGTATCGGCAAGGTGCGCCCCGATGATGAACCCTATGTTGTGGCGGTTTCGTCGGTATTTCATGCCGGGGTTTCCGAGAAAGGAGATGACGACCATCATGTGCCCCCCTCTGCTACCTTCATCGGCGTGTTGTGAAGTCGACGGCTTCCTGCAGGGTTTCGAAATTGACGATCTTCTTGTCGATCTCGGTGATGGAGAAAAGCTCGGCGATCTCGTCCTTGACGCCCGCGATCACAAGCTGACGATCCGACTTCTGCAGATTCGCATGATAGTGGATGAGGAATTGGATCGACGAGCTGTCGATGAAACTCACGCCGGACAGGTCCAGGATGATGTTTCTCTTTGCGTCCACCTCCTCCTTCAGCGCAGATTCCAGGGGCACAAGGTTTTCGATGCTGAGCGATCCCTCCACCCGGAACAGTGAATAACGCTCGTGGGATTCCAGTGAAAATCTCATTGTGAAACACGTATCCGTAAAATGCCGCGTCCTGAGACTGCGGCACCGTACCGAGGCACGATAATTCACGAAAAAAAAATATGTCCATTTTGTCAAGCGTTATCATTTCAGCCCGTCTCCGTTGCTCTCGATGAGAGTCTTTATGTAATCCTTCCATCGGCATTTTTCAATGCCGTACTCCACATACCTGCCGTTGTAGTCGGTGATGCCGTAGGGTGTCAGGGTGATGGATTCAGGGCGCACGGAGGTCCTGAAGAGCACGCCGAAGCCGAGTATGTTCAGCTCGGCAAGTGATTCGCTCCCGTGCATGGTGAGGATCGCATTGGTGTCGTCCTCATCGAAGACGGACCTGCCCAGCAGGAGACGCTTGTCCAGCCCTGGTATCTTCAGGTAGTCCAGTATGGTGGGGAACATATCCCGGTGGGATACGGGGCGTGTGATGCGGCGCGCACCGGTGCCGGGGAGCCGGATCTGAAGGAGCAGCTTTTTGATGTCGTTGTGAAACACGTGATGGCCGATCCTGCCGGGTGCGAACCCTTCGCCGTGGTCCGACACCACGGCGATCACCGTGTTCTCATAGGCGCCTGTTTCCCTGAGGGCCGCGATGATCTCTCCTATCCGGTTGTCGACGTTCCTGGTGGAGTTTTTATAGCGGTCAAAGAGATACCCTATATTATGTTTCACCCGAATGTCCTTGAGACTCAGGATCTGCGGATAGTCCTTGAAGAGCTCCGCGTCTCTGTCGAAGTAATACTGGAAATGGCTGCTGTCCAGCTGTACGTAGAGCAGAAAGGGCCTGGGGCTCCCGCGGAGCCCGCGGATCAGCGAGACCGCCCTGTCGGTGGTGAACCGGTCGAGCTCGTTCCGCTCCTTCCCCTGGAATGCGTCATAGGCGCTGTAGTAGCTGTCCAGCAGACTGCCGTTGCCGGTGAAGCGGCGGTAGAAGAGGTTCCAGTTGAAATTCGCCGATGCGACGAAATGCGTGGAGTAGCCGGCCCGTTTCATGATCCGGAGAATGACGGATCCCTGTGGATTGTGTTCCCCGGTATCGATGTCGTCGTCGAGCGTGTAGGCTGGCCTGTCCAGGAAGATGACGTTCCACGAGAGTGAGGTGTAGATGGCATCGCAGTAGGCGTTGGGGAAGGTGAGCGAGTCGCGGCTGAGGGCGTGGATGTGCGGGCAGATCTGCCCCTCCACCATGTCCTGGCGGAAGCTTTCCAGTACGAAGATCACGACATTCTTCTTTCTCAGAGGGGGGGCGATCCTTTCTATCATTGCCGCGGTCTGTAGTTCCCCTCGGTGAGGCGGGATCTCCAGTGTGAGTGATTGGCTGTTTTTCCGAAAGAGCTCGAGATAGAGCGGCAGATTCCTCCTCGAAAATAGCTGCGGGTGCTGCCATGATACAGCCTGTTCCAGCACGAACAGGAATGCCGCGAGGATCACGATTGCCGGCAGTACCCTGTCGAGGACCATCGGCGCGGGGTGCATCTTTTTCAAGAAACGCCGTATAACGCTGCCGATGACCAGTATATTGGCCAGGAGGATCACTATCCCCAGGGCCGATTTCAGTGAAAAGCCGGCCTCGTGGAGCATGAACAGAAAATCCTCCCCGAGATTGCACCGCAGGAGGATCTCAAGGGACTCGGTCAGATTCGTTCCCGTCACGGAGAGCACGAGGGCGATGAGCAGTATCATGATGGAGTACAGGAAGGATGCGCCCGCCACCAGGTAGCGAAGGAGCCTGCCGCTCTTTGAATCGATGTAAAGTGCCAGGGAGAAGATGAAGAGCTGTTGCAGTGAGAAGGAGATGATCGACCAGTGATCCACGAGGGAGGGAAGATGATACGGAATCCAGAGATGCGAGATCGCCAGGAGTATCAGGTAGAAGGGGATGGGGGATCCCTCCGAGTCGTTCTCCCCGAGGAACAGATCGGGGAGTCGGCTCTCCTGCCAGTGCTCCCTCATGGTTCCGGCGGCCCGTTTCACCGCGTGCAGGGTATCTCGTGTCTCTCCCATGGCTCCCCTTGATCCGTCATATGTAGTTCCAGAGCAGCTCGAGGATAGCCTCGTCGAAGGACGGGGAGGACCGCTTCAGTTCGCGCTTGATGCGCTCCACCTCCGGGTTTTCCCTGTAATCGCTGAAGCCGCGGTAGATTCCCATCCTCCTGCCCAGGATGAACGACTCCTTCCTGTCATTCTCGAGGGCCATGAAGCGATCGATCGTGTCGAGCATGGCCTCCCGGTCTCCGGGGAGCGTACCCTCAACGTCCTCCAGCAGGTTCATGATATGATCGCTCTTCAGTATGCTGCCGTTGCAGCGCAGGGATTCGATGAAGCGCCGCAGCTCCAGCACCTTTTCCACCTCGGTGGGGTACGCCCATTTTTTTTCTGTGTAGAGCTCAAAGAGGGGGGTGCCCGGCACAGGGATGATGCTGCGTATCCGTATGAAGGTCGGATTCACCTCGTTCACTACTTTCGCCGATTCCATGGCATTCTCTTCCTTGAATGCAACGCCGCCGAGCCCGGGCATATAGTATTCCGAGAGCTCAAACCCGGCCGCCATGACGTTTTTTCCCGCAACGATCTGCTCCTCCTGAGTGACCCCCTTGCAGACCATCTCCAGCACCCTGTCAGAACCGGATTCCATTCCTATGTGGATCCTGTCGAGGCCCGCCGCCCGGAGCGCCGCCAGCTCCTCCGGCGTTTTTCTGCTGATCGTCTTCGCCCTGGCGTACGACGTGATCCTCTGGATCGAAGGGAAGGCGCGCCGTGCGTGTTCCAGGACGGCCACGACGCGTTCTGTTTTGAGCGCCAGTGAATCCGCGTCCTGAAGAAAAAGACTCTTCATCCCGTGGTACATCCAGAAGGCCACCTGGCGGATGAGCCCATGATCGATCTCCACATCCGGGGGGAGGCGTTTCACCGCCTGGATGGCATTGCGGCCGTCATGTTCATCGAGTCCCGCGGCGCGCATGGTGTCCACAAGCATGTCCCTGATACGGGACATGGCATCAATATCCCTGATGACCTCCTCCGCGCTCCTGGGGGAGAACCTCTGACCCTTGTAGACCGGGCAGAAGGCGCACCGGTTCCATGGGCAGTTTCTGGTGAGGCGGAGGAGGATGCTCTGCGCCTCGCTGGGGGGGCGGATAGGGCCGAGCTCGAAGGAGACTGCCCCCATTGCCTGTTCAGGTTCCTGATTCACCGTACCCCCTGTCTCATCGGTGATTTACGGGCATGTCGACGGTACACGGAATGCCGTTTCATCTGGATATTGTGTCAGCGGGTTTCATGGAATTCAATTTTTTTTTTTGACCGGGGGGGAAAAGGAGGGAAGCGAGAGGCCGCAGCCTGCTGACAGGAACGCTGTCGATGCAAAGACTGCCGCCATTGGCCGTTGCATGGCATGCGCGGAAAAACGGCACTTCTCAATAGAGGTAGAAGCCCTTTCCGGTTTTCTTCCCCAGGTGACCGGCGGCCACGTACTGGCTTAGGAGTGGGCAGGGGCGGTATTTCGAGTCCCCATACCCGCGGGACATCTCCTCGCCGACGGCGAGCACGATGTCCAGACCGATGTGGTCTGCCAGCTCCAGCGGACCCATGTGAAGGTTCAGTCCCAGCTTGAGCATCTTGTCGATTGACTCGGGCGTGCCGGTCCCCTCGTAGATAAGGAAGACTGCCTCGTTGATCATCGAATAGACGATCCTGTTAAGTGAGAACCCGGGATAGTCCTTTGCCTCGGCATAATCCTTTTTCAGCCTCTTCAGGAAGCTCTTGGCGACCTCGACGGTCTCCCGGGTGGTGAGGAAGCCGGGGATGATCTCCACGAGCCGCATCACGCGCGCGGGCATGATGAAATGGAGACCGATCACCGATTGCGGCCGCTTGGTGACTGAGGCGATTTTCGTAATGGATATCGATGAGGTGTTCGACGAGAGGAGTGCGCCGGGGTTGCAGACCCTGTCAAGCTGCGCGAACACGCTCTGCTTGACCGCGAGGTCCTCGTAGACGCATTCAATCACGATGTCCGCGCTCTCCATGTTGTTGATTGAGCTGAATATCCTGATGCGCTGTAGTATCTCTCCCACCTTGTCCAGCGTTATACGTCCCTTTTTGGCGTAACTGTTCAGCTTCTCCTGGATCCGCTGGTACGCCCCCTTTGTCCTCGTTTCGTCGATATCGTAGATGATGACCCGAAAACCCGCCTCGGCCGACAGCTGTGCGATGTCCGTGCCCATTGTCCCGGTTCCGACGATTCCCACGGTCTTCATGATGCCCCCCTGTGCCAGATTGTATAGGATTCTTCGGTAGCGCCTTACCGCAGGCCCGCGTCCTCTTTTGTTTTATCGATGTCGATCTTCTCGAGAAAAGGTATCAGGGAGGAGTTCCATACGGAATGATACCCGAACCCCCCCTCCTTCATCTCGCTGATCGCCTTTTCCCTGGGCCAGCCCATTACCGTCATGCGGTATACGGCGGTGAGCATGCCGGTCCTGTCTGCCCCGTGCATGCAGTGCAGAAAGACCGGCTGGTTTACAGGATCTGTTACGACCTTCAGAAAGCGAATGACGTCCCGATACTCAGGATTCCATGCCGTCATGGGCAGGTATATATACCGGAGCCCGGTGTCGCCCAGCGCCTGCCTGTCGCTGTGATTGGCCCGCAGGTTGATTACGGTTGTGATGCCGAGTCTTTTCAGTTCCCGCATCCCCTCGGTGCTGGGTTGCGCCCCCCGGTAAAATGTCTCGCTCACCCTGAAGAGGTTCGGGGCCCCGGGCCTCGTTACCGGCTGCGCCCAGTCGTCCGGCCGCGCTCCCTGGTTCCGACCGGTGGTACACCCCGGCAGAAGCAGCGTTGCGGCAAGCAGCGCGGCGATGCCGGGATAGCGGATAATTCTCTGCTTCATTGAACTCCCCCTCGACCCCTCTCTGAATCATGCGCTCCCCCTGGAACGGAGTGATGGGGCGATACGTTTAGGGGATATGCCCTACCGGCTGGATTGCAAGCATTAATTTTTGGAGCCTTTGTTGTATTATTGTCTTGATTCTGATGACTCGCTGTGATAGCTTTATAGATGCGGAGGCAGTAATGAAGAGCCTGCTGATGGCTGCAATGGTCGCACTGTTGTGTGTTGCGCTTGCTCCCCCTAGCAATTCGGAAATGCCAGGGAAGGGCGTGATCTACGGCGACAGGATCAATATCAGGAGCGCCCCTGATCTCTCGTCGAAGGTGATTGCAACGGCTGCGTGCGGCCAGATAGTGACGGTTCTGGAGAAAACAGCGAAAAGGAAGGCCATCGAGGCGGATGATCCTTTCGGTTACTTCTGGTACCGCATCGATGCAGTTCAGGGGAAGAGGGGGTGGATCTATGGGAGATACCTGTACCTCATGGGAGCATCGCCCTGTGAATTCGTTGAGAAGGGATCGCAGTGGCTGGTCGGCAGGAAGTTCACGATTCGCGGACGCCAGTACCAGTTCGCCATCGCAGTGGAGCCCTCCGCTCCTCTCTTTAACGAATACGGGCTCACCAATTCAAGGATAAATGCGATGCCCCTCCTCGTCTCCAGCTCGCAGGCCTATCCATTTTCGATGCGCCTCATGAAATCCATGATTATCTATCGTGAGCACTACGATCCCTGGCTCCGCCTGTGGAGTGATTCTGGCGTAATGGAAAAGGTGGCATCGGTGGACTTCGCCGTGCAGGGGAAGAACCCGAGCCTGATAATCACTGTTAACTTCACAAAGCAGACTGGTCACGGGAAATACAGCCTATCGGTGGTCCCTGACGGCGGCGGTTTTGCAGTCAGCTCTTATACACTCTTGGAGGATGTGGAGGATTGGTGAGAGCCACGGGAGAGGGTCTTGTCTGTTTAACTTTCCTCACGCTTTTAGTGCTATACGATCAGCCGTACCGATTCCAAGGGATGCGGGGCCGAAGGGTTGTGATACGGGTGCGACACTCCCGCCGGCTTCATCCTCCCTCTATGTCAAGGGGAGTGTCTCACACAACGATGCTTGACTTTTTCCTCCAGGGGTTTCACCATGCATGCCTTTTCGCCAGTTGACGATCCACCTGACATCACCATGTCACTTTCCGGGGAGGCCCCTCCCTCATGACCGCGCATTTCCTCTTTTCGCTGCTGGTTCTGCTCCTTCTGCTGGTCCTGGCACTGCTGGTCTTGCTGTTGCGTGAAAGGAGGGGGATACGCGCCGTGATCGCCGCAATGAAGATGATTGAAGTGGGTGCTCTCGGCCACCGCAGCGGTATTTCGAGCCGGCTGGGTCGATCATTCGATGCGATGGCGACGGTGCTGAAGGCGAGAGACGCGGAGCGCCGGGAGGGTGAGGAGTGGTACCGGACCCTCGTGGAGAACATCGACGAGCTGATATTCGTGATGGATGCCGCAGGCGTATTTACCTATGTGAGCCCTGCGCTGTACAAGATGGGGGGATACAGACAGGAGGAGGCTATCGGGAGTAATTTCGTAGAATTCGTTCATCCCGATGACAGAGAACGGACCGTTGCGAAATTCAACGAGCTGCTGAAGGGTCTTCCCGGGACCGTGGAATTCCGTGTGTTGACAAAATCCGGGGCCTTCCGGTGGGCCATGTCTTCGAGCCTTTCGGTCGTCAGCGAGAAGGAGCGCCGTGTGGTCATGGGGGTACTCTCGGACATACACCAGCGGAAGATTGCAGAGCAGGCGCTCATACGCTCGGAGGCGGAATTGAATTCCATCATCAGTACGACTCCGGACATCATCTACCGGCTCGATGAGAGGGGGAACATCACCTTCGTGAACGGCGCGGTGCGGAGATATGGGTACGATCCGGAATCGATGATGGGGAAGAACATATTCGACTTTCTGCATTCCGACGACCGGGCGGCGGCGGCATACCGCATCGATGAGAGAAGGACCGGGCACAGGGCGACCAATTCGCTGGAGGTCCGTCTCTTCGGCGCCGGCGGGGCTGACCGGGAAAATGCGGAACGGGTTTTCCTGGTACACGCCGAGGGACTCTACATCAATGAGAATCCCAGAGAGGAATTCTTCATAGGCACCCAGGGGATCGCACGGGATATAACGGAGCGGAGGAGGTCGGAAGAAAGGCTCAGGGAAAACGAGCGCAGACTGCGGATGATAACAGACAACATGAAGGACATACTGACGCAGATGGACACCAGTGGCGTGTATGAGTATATCAGCCCCTCTTTTAAAGCGCTCTTCGGCTACGATGCCGCCGAGGCTATCGGAAGATCCGCCTTTGACAATGTAGACATGATCCACCCGGAGGACCGTGAGGCGTATCGCTCCCGGCTGAGGGAATTCCTGGCCAGTGGGGGCGCCGATAGCCTTCAATATCGGGTGAGGCATCGCAACGGGCATTACCTGTGGGTCGAATCCTCCGGCTCACCGCTTCTTGATGAGAATAAGAATATCAGGGGCTTCGCCTTCACCAGCAGGGACATCACCGAGCGGAAGAGGGCCGAGGATGCGATGAAGGAGAGCGAGGAGCGATACCGCTCAATCGTCGAAAACACGCACGAGGGAATCATCATCATAGACTCGGCATACCGTATCGTCTTCGCGAACCAGCGTATACTGGATATAAGCGGGTACAACAACACCGAACAGCTGGGGGCGAACTTCCTCGATTTTGTCGATGAAGAGTTCAGGGAGGAGGTGGCAGCCAGGCACCTGAAGCGACAGCGGGGGGAAGACGTTCCCGCCATCTACAACGCCTCGATTATACGGAAAGACGGCCGGAAGAGGAACATGGAGGTACAGGTTTCGAAGATCTCAGATGCCCAGGGATCGCCGAACTACATCGTGCAGCTTCTGGACGTCACGGAGCGCAGAGAGGAGGAGGAGTCGCGCAGAAGGCTGGAGATGCAGATACTGCAGACGCAGAAGCTGGAGAGCCTGGGGGTGCTCGCCGGCGGCATCGCCCACGATTTCAACAACATTCTTATGGCGATCCTGGGACATGCAGACCTGGCTCTCCTGGAGCTGCAGCCGGATGCGCCGGAGAGGGAGAGCATCGAGGAGATACTGAAGGCCTCGCACAGGGCCGCCGATCTCTGCCGGCAGATGCTTGCGTACTCCGGGAAGGCCCTCTTCGTGCTGGAAGATCTGAACCTGAACGCGTTGATCGACGAGATGGTCCACCTGCTGAGGGCCTCGGTCACGAAGAAGGCGGCGCTCAAGCTGAACCTGCAGGAGGATCTGCCGCTCATACGGGGAGACGCCACGCAGATACGACAGATCATCATGAACCTCATCACCAACGCCTCGGAATCACTCGGCGAGGGGAGGGGAAGCATCTCTATCTCCACCGGATCGCTTTTTTGCACCGAGGAATACCTTGGCCAGTACTCGCTGGGCGAGGGGCTGATCGAGGGGCACTATGTCATGCTGGAGGTGGCCGATACGGGGTGCGGCATGGATTCCTCGACCCTGGAGCGGATATTCGAGCCTTTCTTCACCACGAAATTCACGGGACGCGGGCTCGGGCTCGCCGCGGTCCTGGGGATCGTCAGGGGGCACAGGGGCGCCTACCGTGTCTACAGCGAGCCCGGTGCGGGGACCTCATTCAAGATCATTCTGCCGGCCCTGGTGGCAGTCTATAAATCAGAGAAGGCTTCGGAACGGGCTGCACCGTTGCGGGACGGCCGTCCCGCTGTCGCCGGCTCGGTGTTGCTGGTGGATGACGAGGAATCGGTGCGGACGCTGGGCAAGAGGATGCTGGAGCGGCTCGGATACGTCGCGATTGTGGCAAGCGACGGAAGGGAGGCGCTGGAACAGTTCAGAGAGAAGGGGGAGGGCATCCTGTGCGTGATCCTGGACCTGACGATGCCGAACATGGACGGCGTGGAGACATACCACGAGCTCCGTGCCATCCGCGATGACGTTTCCGTGATCCTCTCCAGCGGCTATACCCGGCAGGACGTGGCGGAGCGGTTTTCCGGCCGCGGCCTCTCCGGGTTCATACAGAAGCCCTATACGCTGGAGAGCCTGGAGGCCGAGCTGAAGAGGGTTCTCGTCAGGGATGATTCAACCGGTGGTTCCGATGGAGGGCAGGGGGTTCCATGAAGCGAAACGGTATCATCGCCAGGGGTTTCCTGAGGTTTGTACAGACACGGGAGACTGATTCGGTCAGAGAGCTGCGCGAGTACATGACCCGCATGGTCTGTCTTGTGATCAGTATCATCGCAGTGGTCTTTTTCCTGGCGGCGCTCGCCGGAAGAATTACTGGAATTATCCCCACCGACACGGTGCTTATTCTCGCCCTGATGAGCGTCCTGTTCTTTGCCGGCTGGCTGCTCATTGACAGGGGGCTATGGTACATCGGCGGCATTTTACCGCCGCTGCTGATCTATTTCGCCGCTGTCTACGGTAACTACATCGGCGGCATCGATGCACCGGCAATGCTCCTCTACGTCCTTGCGATCGTGCTCACCGGCATGATGTACGGCATCAAGCCCATGCTGGCGGTCTTTGTGCTCTCGCTGGCGTCCTATCTCCTGATCGGCTCGGCGCATCATTACGGCTATATCGTGCAGCTCAGGTCCGCCAAAACCGCCTTTGCCAACAGGATCGCCATCGTCGTGGCAGTCATCACCTGCATAGCGCTCCTCCTTCGATTCCTCGTTTCACAGTTTCAGCGGGCGCTGCGGCGGTCGATTGAAAACGCCGGGGAGATCGGCGAGCTGGCGAAGAAAAACGAAGTTCTCTTCATGCAGGCACAGTGGGAGATCGCTGAGAGGGAGAGGGCGGAAACCCTGCTCCAGAGAAAAAATGAGGTGCTCACCGCCACGCTGGAGGAGCTGGAGGCGAGCGAGCTGAGATTCAAGGCGCTTTCGGAACAGTCGCTGATGGCCATCATTGTCGTACAGGAGGGGAGGATACAATATACCAACCGGACCTTCAGCGACATGAGCGGGTACAGCGTCGAGGAGTTGATGGCCCTGGGGCCCATGGCGTTCCTGAACATGATTCATCCCGATGACAGGCCGCTGATGATGGAAAACATCAGGAAAAAAATTTCAGGTGAGGTCGAATTGAGCAGGACGTTGTACCGGGCGTTCAGGAAGGACGGCAGCATCGCATGGCTTGATTTTCACACCAGACGGATCGTATATGATGGGAAACCGGCGATTTACGGGGTTATCGCCGACAGGACGATGGAAAAGAAGAACGAGATGGCCCTCCACGACCTGCTGGGCAGGTACACCGCCATCATGGAGAACGCCCATGAGGTGATCATGGTGATCCAGGAGATGAAGGTCAGGTATATGAATCCGCAGTTCACCGCGAAGATGGGGTACAGGTTCGAGGAGATACTTCAGATGCAGTTCCTGGATCTTGTCAGGCCTGAGGACAGGGACCTTGTCCTACAGAACTATCAGGGGCTGCTGGAAGGGAGGCACATCCCCCCGGTATTCTCATTCAGGGTGATGGACAGCAATGGATCGCAGCTGTGGGTGGAGACGCATACCACCGCCATCACCTGGGAGGGGAGACCGGCGGTCCTGAGCTTTCTCGCCGACATCACCGAGCGGGTGATCGCCGAGGAATCGCTGCGCCGGAGCGAGGAGCGGTACCGGAGTCTCGTGGAGACCTCACCGGATCCCATCATCATGTACGATCTCAGGGGCAACTTCATCGCGGTGAACAGAAATGCGGCGGAATCGTACGGATTTAACAGTGTGGAGGAATTCCTCGCGGAACACGGGAACGTTGCGGGTATCATATACGAGGAGGACAGGTTGCGGGCCCTGGACAATTTCAGGAAGACCCTGGTCACCGGTTTTTCCCGGGGGACCGAATACAGGGTGCAGATGCCCTCCGGGGAGCTTCGGCCGGTGGAGGTGAACTCCTCGGTGCTGAAAGATGCAAACGGTGAGCCCTATGCCTTCATCAGCATCGTGCGCGACATCACGGAGAGAAAAAAGACGGAGGAGGTAACCAGGAACTCGCTGAAGGAAAAGGAGGTTCTTCTGAAGGAGATTCACCACAGGGTGAAGAACAATTTCCAGGTGATCGTCAGCCTCCTGGGGCTGCAACTCAACAGGCCGTTGAGCGAGGAGTCGAAGGAAAACCTGAGGGACGCCCAGAACCGCATCCGTGCCATGTCGATCATCCACGAAAAGCTGTACAAGTCTGATAACCTGGCGATGATCGATTTCAGCGAATACCTGCGAACGATGTCGGAGGAGGTGTACCGGAGCCAGTGCAGCGACCCGTCGAAGGTCACCATCGCTATCGATGCGAATCCCATGCTCCTTGCCGTCGACATGGCGATTCCGCTGGGGCTCGCCGTGAGCGAGATCCTCACGAATGCCTTGAAATACGCCTTCCCCGACAGCAGGAGTGGGACCGTGACCGTACAGATGGCCAACCACGACGGCAGAATCTTAGAGGTTCGCATCCAGGATGACGGTGTGGGCCTTCCCGACGGAGTCGATCACCGGCTGGGACAGACGCTGGGGCTGAAGCTCGTACACCTGCTGGTGAGGGACCAGTTGGGGGGGAGCGTGGCATTCAGAAATGACGGCGGCACCTGCATCACTCTCACGGTCCCGATGAAGGTACAGAGGGATTGATCTGATCAGGTGAATCGCCGAATGATATCGCCCAGGGTAGGGTATGCCTCGCTAAGGGCCCTGCCATCCGCCAGCTCAAAGTCATGGAAATCGAATCCCGGGGCGACGGTGCATCCCGCAAGCGCGTAGCCCCCCTCCTCCGGGACCTCAGCCGCAAACCAGCAGCCGTGAGGCACCACGACGAGAGACCGCTCCCCCCTGGGGAGATCCTTGCCGAGAATCGCGGTGGAGTAACTGCCGCCGGTATCTATCATGTGCAGCAGTATCCGGGATCCTTCGTAATGGTGCCACAGTTCGTCCGACAGGATTCGGTGAAACCTTGAGACCTCGGGGTGCCGCAGAAGGTAATAGATTGCAGTGCCGGCGTTCCGATCCGCCATGAAACGGTCAGGCAGGGAGCCGGCGGGGAGTATATCCCCTGCGCGGTATACCTCGCGGTAATACCCCCCCTCGGGGTGCCCGGTCAGTGCCAGACATTGGATCAGCTGGTGGTATCTGGATTCCATTGTGCTCCCCTCTGCGATGAGTGATGTGGGTGAAGGCTAATGAGCATTTCCTGAATGATCAAGCAATTTACGCGGTGTCGGTACATGCCGCAGTGCTCTATTATATGTATAATGGTTGACGATTTAGGTGGAGTGGGTAGTATCATTGCCGACAACCGCATCAATGGCAGCCCTTCGGAAGACGGAGGAATCCTGCGATGGCGAGTGTTCCGATGATACTATCCTCAGAGGGGGCACAACATGTTCAAGGGAATGAAGCAGGCGCTCCTGCGCCGCTACGATGAAAACGACTATCTCGAGTACAAGCGTGCCGAATTCCTGCTGATCATGATATCGGTGTACACGCTACTGTTACTCGTCCTCCCCTTCGGATTTCTCGCCATCAGTGTCGCCAGGTTTTTAGTCACCTATGCGATCATTCTCCCCTTCATCTGCTTCTCTGCGATCAGTATATTCTTCATCACCAGGGGGAAGACGGAGCTGGCGGCATCGATCATATGCATCACCGCCATTGCGTTGGACACCTACATCTATTTCGCCCGCGACCCGCTTCATGCCATCTCCTCGTTCGGCTATATGGTGTTGATCATCATCGTGTTTGCCACGCTCTACTGCTCGACACCGATGTCGGCATTCATCACCGCGGTGTACGTGGCAAGCCATGTAGTCCACATTGCCATCAATTCCGGCGGCGCACTCCCCCAGAGAGAGCTGGATGCGGTGAAAACCGCCAACATCGACTCCAGCCTGGCGGCAGTGGTCATCTTCGTCATATGTCTGGCCACCTCACGCTTTCTAAAAAAAGCGGTCGACAAGAGCAGGGAGGAGTCAGCGCGCAATGCCGAGCAGTACGGCCTCATTAGGGATCTGCTGGACGCGCTGCGGGGAACCACCTCGAAATTGACCGCATCGGTCCGGGAGACCCTCAGCAGTACCGGAAAGATGAACGACTACGCCCAGAGCCAGGCGGCTTCTATCGAGGAGATGACCTCCACCGTGGAGGAGATCGCGGCGAACACCCATTCCGTCTATGAGGCCGCCGCACGGCAGAACGACGCAGTGAAGGATCTTGCCGCCAGCATATCGATGCTCACCACCTCCATCGAGAATCTCGAAGTGTACGGGCAGAAGCTCTCGGAGAAGTTCGTCAGCGTGATGAGGCATGCGGAGGCAGGAGAGAGTGAATCGAGCCAGCTCGAGGAGATAAACAGGAAGATATCGGGCAACTCGAGCCAGATACTCAACGTCGTTGGCATCATCGAGGATTTTTTCGAGAGGATCAATCTTCTGGCGTTGAACGCATCAATCGAGGCGGCGCGGGCGGGAGAGTACGGCCGGGGCTTCGCGGTTGTGGCCGAGGAGATCGGCAAGCTCTCCGACACCTCAGCTCAGGAGCTGAAGCAGATCACCACGATAATCGGCAAGAACAGCCAGGACGTCACCACCGGTAACAGAATCATCAGCGGGATGATAGAATTCATCCGGATCCTTCTGGAGAATCTCCGGGAAATCCGCAGTGAGTCCGTCGGGACGCTGAAGGAGATCACGGCGCAGAAGGAGATCAAGGATTCCATGAACGAGAAGACCCTCGTCGTGAGAGAGAAATCAGAGCTAATCAATCAGTCGATGGTGGAGCAGAAAAAGGCCATCGAGGAGGTTGCCCGGGCGGTGGTGGAGACCAACACGATCGTGCAGGACAACCTGGTGAACACGGAAGCCGTCTCGCGCAACGCCGAAGGGCTCATGGAGCTTGCGGAGAGGCTCGAGAGGGAGTTTCTCGATGATGGGGGGAGCGGGTGAACGGGATTCACTGGACGGCGAAATATGTCGCATTCCCGCCCGTTTTTTTCTGGACAGAATCGGGCATATCTGCTACGTGAGAAGAGCCCTACCTGGAACACACATTGCGCGAAGTCTCTCCCCCCCGGAGGCGGGGGGGCGTTGCCGGTCCGTACATCGAGCTGACGATACCACACGGGGGATCCGTCAATGAATATACTGTATTTAAACTCGTTTTCCATTGGCTCATTGGTCGCCGTGGTCTTTTTCCTGGTAACGACGGTATTCTTCCTGACGGTGAAGAATAAGTCGAAGGCGACGTTTCATATGGGCGTCAGCTACGCATATATGTGCCTGTTCAATTTCGCCTATTTCATATCCGCCAGCATCCACCATCCCGCCGCCGCGTACCACCGCTGGTGTACGGTCCTCTGCGTACTGCTGAGCCTTACTCATTTTATCCTGTTTCTCTACTGCTTTCCCGAGGAAAGGCGCCCCCGGGTGACCAAGGCGCTCACCTACCTGCTCTATGCCGTTTCGATCGTCTCCACGGTGGTCTTCTGTGTCATGACGGCGGGGGCCCCAAAGGTGTTCCTCTTCCAGGCCCACTACTGGGATTTCGACGCAGACCGTATCAGCCGCGTCATCTCGTACATAATTATTTTACTGGTGCTCAGCAATTTTCTCCTGGCCATCTGGAAATCCTTCACCCACCGGGGGAGGGACAGGGTGGTGCTCATAATGATCGGCGTCGCCTATATGCTGGAGACGATCGTGCCCTCGGTGGCGAACGCCATGAGCCGGGACGGTATCATCGACCGCAGCACCTTTCAGAATATCTGGGTCCTCTTCAACGTACTGGGTTTCTTTATCCTGGCGCTCATTTACATCAACAACGCCAGGGACCGCATCAGCTTCATGGGAAAGCTCATCGGCATCAGCGTGGTTACGTTTCTCACGCTGATGCAGTTTTCCAGCTATTTCTCCCTGAGGGAGAGGGACGAGTCCTTCGACGATATCTACCGTAAGTCCGCCACCCTGGTGATCCGTACCGTTGGGGAGAATGAAACGGACAAATACACCCTGGAATACCGGCCGGATTCGGATACCCTGGAGGGGAACCGCGGGAGCACAGTGAGGATCACTGGATTGATGCGGCAGGAGCTGATGAACACCTATATCGTCGAACAGATACGTCGCCTGGACGCCGATGGCTTCGGCGACAGCCTCCGCTCGCTCCTGGCGGGGAGAAACGCGCGCTTCGAAGGCTACCGGCGGCATCTGCTGGCCTACGCCGCCTCCCTCGGACCGGGGCTGCACGATCCGTCGGCCATAATCGTGGAGCACATCGAGGATCTCGCGAAGACGGTGAACTACCGGTTCGTCAAGATCCGGCAGATCCCGGACAGTAATTTCCGCGCCGGGATCGAACGTTTCATTGCGAAGGAGGATAAGGACTTTTCCGGCTTCCGCGAGGCTATTGCGGAGCACCTGAAGTTGAGCGCCAGCGAGGGCGCGCCTCTCAGGGAGGAGATCCTAGCCATGATCGCGCCGATGCACCCGGCCGGCGCCAGGGTTTTCCGGGAGGACGCCACAAACAACAACCAGTATATCGCCTATTCCCAGGTGGACCTGGCGAACGGCATCGTCTACGAGGTGGGGTACGATTACCGGGAATACCGTTCCTTCATGCACACCTCGGTGCTGAAGACGGTGATCATGCTCTTCATCCTCCTCCTGGTGGTGCGCTTCGGGTTCCAGCTGTTCTTCGCCGGCATACTCACGAACCCACTGCGGCGGCTCTCTCATGGGGTGCGCCAGGTGAACGAGGGGGACCTTTCTGTCTCAATCCCGGTGAAGATTGAGGATGAGATCGGCTACGTCACCCGCTCCTTCAACAACATGGTGGCATCGATACGGAACATGGTGGAGACGGTGACCATGAGCTCCATGGAGGTGAAGAATGTGAGCGCGGACATGCACAGCTCCTCCTCCAGGCTCTCGGACATCGCCCGCGAGCTCACGGCGATCGTCGAGGAGACGGTGTCGGCCTACGAGGAGATGTCCTCCTCCTTCGAATCGAACCTTGAGGATATAAAGACGCAGTCCGACAGCCTGGATTACGTGAAGAACGACATCGCGGCGATCAACGCGAACAGCGAACAGCTCTCCGCCAGGGTGAAGGCACTCACCGAAAGCATCAACGAGGCGGTGAGCAAGGTGCGGGATGGTGAGAATACCATGAAGCAGTCGGTGCAGTCCATCGAGGAGATGGCCGTCTATTTCAGGGACATCGAGGCGACCATCAACTCCATCAACGAGGTGGCGGACAAGATAAACCTCCTGGCGCTGAACGCCGCCATTGAGGCGGCCAGGGCAGGCGAGTACGGCAAGGGCTTTTCCGTCGTCGCCGACGAGGTGAACAAGCTGGCGGATCAGACCTCCGATCTCGTGAAGGGAATACAGAGCACGCTCACGGTCCATACCAGGAAGATGACCGACGAGCTCACCAACATCAGCAGGGCTGCCGGCACCTTCGAGAACATCCTCGCGGCGGTCCTGGAAACAAGGGACGTGCTGACAGGGGCGATCGATTTTACCGACAACCTGAACAAGACGAACGTCGTCATGCAGGGGAAGATGGCGCATCTGGGCGAGATATCCGGGAACATTTACAACTTTTCCCTGGAGCAGAAAAATGTGATAGAGGAACTCACCAACGCCATCAACAGCATCAATCAGATCACCCAGTCTACCCTGGAGAGCGCCGACATGGTGAAGAGTTACTCGAGGATCATGGACCTGAGCGCCAACGAGCTGGCGGAGCACATAAACTCCTTCAAGCACCTGGAAACGGCAAACGGCGGGGAAAATAGCGGGGAGAGCTGAACCTGCCGGTCCGGCATTGATGCGAGATGTCTCGACGCTCCCAATACACCACAGCACGAGCCGGAGGCCTGCCGCCGATGATGTGATAGGATCGGTCCCGCAACACCTGGTCCGTGATGGCGATTTCCGCACCAAGACTTCGTCACATGTCGAGCGTCCGGTACATCCGCTCCACAGAACGCGCACCTGCGGCGTCGACGATCACGGTGCCACTGCGGCCCCTGTTCGGTGATGCCCGTCCCTTCGTTGGTTCAGCCGACGTTCATTCCCCCTGCAGTAGTTCGATCACCCTGTCGGTGTTCATCACGCTGGAGAAGGTCCCCTGCAGCGACGCCAGGAAGGCATCCTGGACCTGTGCCGCCGCTACGCGGCGGCCGTCAATGGAAAGATCTCTGGTGGCGCAGCTGTCCCCGGCGAGGATGCACCGGTATCCCAGATCGAAGGCGGCCCGGACCGTGGTGTCCACGCACAGATGGGTCATCATCCCGGCCACTACCAGCCGCGTGATGCCGCGTTCCTTCAGATACCCGTCGAGGGCCGTACCCCTGAAGCTGTTGGGGAAGTGCTTGAGGAACACCGGTTCCCCCTCCTGCGGCTGAACGCTCCGATGGATCTCAGCTCCCTCCGTGTCGGGGAGGAAAAAGGTGGCACCGGGCCGCACCGAGACGTGCCGGACATGGACGACCGGCATGCCGCTCCCGCGGCAGTGGCCCAGCAGCCACGCGAGCGCATCTGCCGCGGCCTCACTGCCGGACAGTTCCATCTTCCCTCCGGGAAAATAATCATTCTGCACATCGATGACAATGAGCGCCGTGTTCATCCCTTCCTCCTAATGCCCGCCACGAGCGGGCAGTTTTTCCTGCAGCGGTAGCATTTCTTCAGTATGTATCCCTTTTCGTTTCTGTACACCGACAGCGGCCTGCAGAGCCACTGCCGAACCGTCGTTCCGTCAAGCGCCCCGGCCGGGCAGGTGTCGATGCAGATGCGGCAGCTGTCAGGGCAGGTCCTGTAGTCCGCCGGGGGCGACGGCTCGATCTCCCGGTCCGAGAGCAGCGCCCCGATCTGTATCATGTTGCCGTACCGTTCGTTCACCACCAGGTTGTTCCGTCCGATGACGCCCAGGCCTGCCAGCTGCGCGGCGTGTCGCAGGGAGATGATCGCCCGGCCGGTTGTGTGCTCCTCGTCCCAGTACTCGTAGGGGTCATCGGTGGGGATGACCACTGCAGCGATCCCCAGGGACTGGAGATCCAGGGAGATGAGAAAGGTCATCCGGTCTACCTCCTGCATCGCCATGGTGTTGCTGTGAGTGTAGGGGACGCAACTCTGGGCGTACAGGGATTCGGGTGGGATTCTCTTCGCAAAGACGATGACGGACCTCGTTTTATCGTACACGTCGGCCGGGTGGAACCCAGCGGGGGCGCCGGAAAAGCGCTCCACCGGGGCGATACCGAAGAGGTCCGCGCCGTGTCCTTCGGCAATCTGTCGTATATCATCCTGCCCCATGGCTGTCATGGCGTTCCTCCCGCTGCGCTTTTGTGGATCCATTGATGCATCGATGCTTCATATGTGCCATGCTCTGTCCAGCGATATTTGTTCTTCGGGGTACTTGACGGATGGGGCCGATTGCTGATGAGCGAGGCTGTTTCGGCGGGGAAATGAGTTAAGGAACCTCTGCAAAATGGACGTGATAGGAGTTGACAACGTGATATTCAACGCGAGCGGGAGGCAGGCGGCCGACACGCCGCCGACGAAAACGGATGTTTTTCGGAGGCGGACGAACGTGAATATCACGCTGTCATGAAAAAAACCGATAATTGTGCTCATGGTCTTGACGCCGCGGCCGTTTTTTTGTATATTGACATACTTGGAGGGGACGATCTGGTTTCGACTGCAATTATGGGTCTACAGCCGCATGTCGAGGGTGCTGTCATCTCGTTAAAAGTGGCAGAAAAAAAGTATTCGCAAACGACAATTTAGCACTGGCAGCCTAATCAGCCGCCACGCCAATAGTTATCCGCTCCTCTGGGATTTCTAACGGCGTCATACTCAGGGGATAGCCCGGACTCCGCTCTCCCCGGTCGAGGGCGAAACAACAGGGAGACGGGCCCATTGGTACGGTTCCGGCGCCGGACCAGAGGGTCATCGATAAAACACCGGATACGCATGTAGACACTGTAGGCGTGTTTTGCAGGACGCGGGTTCGACTCCCGCCGTCTCCACATCGCTAATCGGAAAGGTACTCGAGGTCTTCAAGCGTCTCGATGAGGCGCTTCGACACCGTGTCGAGGAGCATGGTTTTTGCCCTGTTGTGGTCGAACTCGTCGATATCGATGGTGTTGGCCTGGTGATCCAGGTAGAGGAGAGAGAGGTCTCTGTCGACGATCGTCACCAGGGAGGTGAAGTCGATGAACTGCATCTCCGTGGAATAGTCACCGTCCACTTCGTAGATGATCAGGCTGTCCAGCCCCTCCCGTTCCATCAACGTCTTGAGCTCCGGCTCGTTTTCATGCAGCGTCTGTCTGATCACTCCCTGAGACTTGTAGAGCATGAAATCGCCGTCAATGGAGATTTGATAGAAGCGCTCGAGTTCCGAGGGGTATTTGACGATATTCCCCTCGGCCTTCGTGAGGAGAAAGAGATCGTTCTGTTTCTCGTATGACTTCAGCCAGAACTGGAGGCTCCTGGCATAATCCCTGTACAGTGCCATCTCGGTCCTGGGGAGGCGGAGGACTATGCCGCTCTTTTTAAGGGCCTCGAGCTTCGCGGATTCGCTGATCTCGCTGTGTATGCTGTAGCTGGCGCACCCCGCGATGGAGAACATCCCTGCGATGATCGTCATGATGCAGGTTCTGATGGCTATCGTCCGTTTCATGGGGCTACATGGCCGCTTTGAGCAGCTTTCTCCCCCTGTCGGTCACAGTGATGGAGACGGGGGCGTCATCGCGCGGCGCGGCGTATTCCACTATCCCGAAATGCCTGAGCCAGGTGTAGAAGTAGAAATCCAGGAAGGATATGGAGAAAAGGTCCCCCTGCCTGCTGAAACCGGTGAGGTCAAAGAAATCGTTGGCCAGCGCCTCCAGCACCATGGGGCCCGGGTGCCGCAACGTCAGATCCATGAGGATGTATCGGTTCCTCTTCAGGTCTGCGGCAAGGGCGGTGTCGGAGGAGAAGATCTCCTCCCACTCCAGGTCGTTCCAGAAGGAGTGGAAGAGCTTCACATACATGGCAAAACCGGAGAGGGGGCGCTCGCCGATCCGTGCGACCCCCTCCTCATTCTGGATGATCCGGGCCTTCCTGAGAATTGCGACCGCCTGTTTGATGTAGATCAGCAGGAGATCCCTGTCTTCGATCTCGGACGCCAGTGGCGTCGATTCGATGGCTTTCATGATAAAACGATAAAAGCTGTCGTGGAACCTTCCCTCATCGCTCACCGGGAAGATATTGCCGGTGACGGTCTCGATGATATATTCCGCAAGGCGTACGGCAAAGCATCCCGTGTCACAGAGCGAAGAGAGCCTCGTATGGGACGCCTGGAGAAGATACGAGCTGGCGATGCTCTGCGGGATCTGGTAGTCTTGGGAATTCTGGTGATCGGTGCCATATGCGACGGGATGTACCGTCCTTCTGGAAAGGCGGCGCGGGTCCGGTGTAAAATTGTTATTCGCCATTATCTATCGGTACTCTTGACAGCTCGTTCGTCCGCTGTTACTGACTATCTTTTGTATTAATTATTAATGTTATTTATTAATAATTAATTTTCCATCTCTATTAATTACTAAAATGCTGATGTGAATCCATCATCCTTACTGCATCTGTTTCTTGAAAAGGCCCTTAATCTGGATTGGTTAGGGAAAGATATCTCCCTCTAATAGGGGAACATTATGGTGAAAATTAATTTTAAGTCAAGATAAATTGCGTATCCCGTCGTAAAAAAAACAGGATAAAAATTTATTCTCATCCACCGATGAGCCGCACTGCGGAGTCCCGGCTGATATTCCCCTGCACATTCAGTGCCAGCGTCCCGTTTTCTGTGATCATTCGCGCGGTCTCCGGCACCGTATTCGCCGGATTGAAGGATGCCGGCTCCGGCAGTGAGCGTGCCAGTGTTTGCAGTCGACCCTGTAATTGTTCGACCGTACGTCCGGTTTCTCTCAGGTCACCTGAAAGCTGTCGGTCGATTTCGTTCAGCTTCCGTGCGTCCGGAATCGCCCCTGCCTGGACCGCTCCCGCCGCGGCGATAACCCGCTCCACGCCGTTCTGCACCTGCGGTATCGCCTGTACCGGCGGTGCAGCAACCCGTTCGCCGTACTGCTGCATTGCCCCCTGTATCTCTGCCAGGGCCGTCTGCAGCTCGCCGCTGTCCGTCTTTCCGGAGATGATCGTCTGCTCGGCGACGCTGCGGAGCCGTGATGATACCACCATCGCTTTCTGCAAGAGGGTGTGGGACATCTGGGTTATGCTCAGCGCGTCGTTCAGGGACCGCTCCATTGTCAGACGGTCAGAGATGGACTGGTCGATACGGACCTGGGTCCGTTCCTGCTGTATCGGGGCTATCTGTGGTGATCGTGGAACCTGAACCTGGGGTCTGGTAGACAGTACCTGTGACAAATCCGTTGTGATCTTCATGACGATTCCCTCCCTGGCATCTGCATTTAAAAAATAGCGATGGAAACCGGTTTTGTCAAACCATATTTCCTGGCGCGGTCCCCGTATCCGATGGCTACACCTTCATCAGGGATTCCGCGAGTCTCTTCGCTTCCTCTCTGGAGAGTTCGATTCTCATCCTCCCCCCCCCGGGGTGGGCAAAAACCACAGTGCACCCCTCGTCGGAGTTCTCCACCATGAATCTCTTCGTCTCCGGCATCACCATGGACTGCGGCAGCCAGTCGTCAGGGTTGAATTCCGCGATCTGAATCAGAACCCCGAAGGCGTCGCGGGGATGGATGAAAAGCTCCTTCCAGACCTTGCCGTACTCGTGGTACCCGAAATAGGGGATGCCGCGGGAGGTCAGCAGTTCCGCCGCCTTCTTGATGTCGGCGGTCTGCATGGTGATGTGGTGCATGCCGCCGTCTTTTTTCGCCAGGAACCCGTCAAGGAAGCTCCCCTCTCCGTTCGGATTCAGGATCTCGAACCTGCTCAGGTCTCCCAAGGAGAAGAGCTGCCAGCGGTATTTCAGGTTGCCGTCCACGCTGTAGGAGCCCGGTATGGCGCCGAAGAGCTCGGAAAAAAAACTGAAGGCCTTCTCGTAATCCCTCACCGCGATGGCGACGTGATCGATGCGCAGTATCATGTGCCTGTCCCTCCGGGTTTTGGAAAATATCATGAATGTATCACCCAATTCGTCCTTGTAAAGAATATTTTGCCGGATGGCGGAAGAATGATGCGGGGAAAAAGTTCTTGAAAAGGCGATGCGGGGGCCTGTGATGGTATCCGCGATACGCAACGAGAGGTGCTGCAATGGGACTTTCCGCAACCTACAAGATACTGAAGGAACACCTCGTGGACGGTCTTCTCGAGCCGGGGGGGGAGATCGGCATACGGATCGACCAGACCCTGACGCAGGACGCGACCGGGACCATGGCCTACCTGCAGTTCGAGGCCATGGGTATCCCCAGGGTGAAGACCGAGATCTCTGTCTCCTATGTGGACCACAATACACTGCAGATGGGCTTCGAGAACGCGGACGACCACCGGTACCTCCAGACCATGAACGCCCAGTACGGCATCCATTACTCCAGGGCGGGGAACGGTATCTGCCACCAGGTGCACCTGGAGCGGTTCGGCAGGCCGGGTGCGACACTGCTGGGCTCCGACAGCCACACCCCCACCGGCGGAGGGATCGGGATGATCGCCATCGGGGCCGGGGGCCTGGACGTCGCGGTGGCCATGGGTGGCGGGCCCTTCTACCTGGCGGCGCCGCGGGTGCTGAACGTCAGGATGACAGGAAGGCTCCGCCCCTGGGTCTCGGCGAAGGACGTGATCCTGACGGTCCTCGATACCCTCACAACAAAGGGGAATGTGGGGACCGTGGTGGAGTACACCGGGCCGGGTATTGAGAGCCTCTCCGTACCGGAACGGGCGACCATCACCAACATGGGGGCCGAACTGGGGGTAACCACCTCCCTCTTTCCCAGCGACGCGATGACCCATGATTTCCTGGTGCGGCAGGGTCGCGAGAAATCCTGGAGGGAGCTGCTTCCGGACAGGGACGCGGAGTACCACCGCGTCATCGATCTTGACCTTGGCGCCATCGAGCCCATGGTGGCGCTCCCCCATTCACCGGACAACGTGAAGAGGGTTTCGGATATCGCCGGGATGGCGGTGGACCAGGTGGCCATCGGGAGCTGCACCAATTCCTCCTACAGGGACATAATGACCGTGGCATCGATACTGAGGGGGGGGAAGGTCCATCCTACGGTGAGCCTAATCGTCGCCCCGGGGTCACGGCAGGTGCTGGAAATGGTTTCGAGAAACGGCGCACTGGCGGACATGATTGCCGCCGGGGCCAGGATCATGGAATCTGCCTGTGGCTTCTGCATTGGATCGGGCCAGGCGCCGGTGACTGAGGGGGTGTCGCTCAGGACGAACAACAGGAACTTCAAGGGGAGGTCGGGTACCGATTCCGCCGGGGTCTATCTTGTGAGCCCCGAGACCGCCGCCCTCTCGGCACTCCGGGGAAACCTGGTGGACCCGACGAGCCTTCCGGCCGGTGAATGCCCGGCGATCGAACCCCCGGAGCGCTTTCTTGTGGACGATTCGATGATCATCGCGCCCGATGGCGGCGCCGGTGAGATATTCCGGGGGCCCAACATCGGCGGCCCCCCCTATACCGAGCCACTGGCGGACAGCATTCGCGGTGTCGTGGGAATCAAGGTGGGTGACAAGATCACCACCGACCACATCATGCCGGCCGGCGTGCGGCTGAAGTACCGCTCCAACATTCCCCGGTACGCCCAGTTCGTCTTCGAGGGGGTGGACCCCTCCTTCTCGAAACTGTCGCTGGAGCGGAAGGAGCGCGGGATCTGCACCGCCATCGTGGGCGGGCAGAGCTACGGTCAGGGATCCAGCAGGGAGCACGCCGCCATCTGCCCCATGTACCTGGGGGTACGCGTGGTGATCGCTCTCTCCTTTGAGCGGATCCATTCCGGGAATCTGGTGAACTTCGGCATCGTCCCCCTGGTCTTCGCCGGTCAGGGGGATTACGACGCGGTACGGCCGGACGATGAGTTCGAGATCGATGGCCTCAGGAAGGCGGTGGAGGCTGACGAGACGGTCCCGGTGAGGATCGGCACGAGATCGATACAGTGCACGATCCTGGCCTCGCAGCGGCAGCGAAGGATCCTGCTGGAGGGGGGGCTTCTGAACTTCACGAAAAAGGGATCCTGACCGGAATGGGACGCACTCTTGGATACGGTGGCATCGTTCTCTGCCAGCCGGACTCCCGTAAGGGCTGCGCCGCCTGCTGCGGGCTCTTCAATCTTCTTGACATATCCCGGGAAAACCTGGAGGCCTTCCTGCGTGGCGGGGCGGCCCGTGCCGCCGGGGAGGAAGGCCCAGCCGATGAGGCGTGCCGCTCCCCCTTCCCCGTGCGGGACGCCACGTCCTACATCTGTCCCTATCAGGGATTCCTCGAGCCCGGACGGCCCGGGTGCCTGCTCCATCCTGCGTACGCCGGGAGGGACACCAGGGACCGGTCGCTCTACGGCGCGGGGATCTGCGACGGATTCCTCTGCCCGGCGCATTCCATTCTGACCGAAGATGAGAAGAGGGCGCTGATCGATTCGGTGGACGATTGGTACCTCTACAGCGTCGCCATCATCGATCCCGACACCTTTCTCTGCATGCTCCGCGCCCTACCTCAGGAGGCCCGCAGTGGTGCCGCGGCGAGTGAGGCGCTGGTATGGGGGCTCGAAGAGCACGCCCGGCGTCTGGCGGCCAGTGATGTCCCGGTATTCTCTTATTCTCCCTGGGAATACGTCCGTAACAAGAAATTCCTTCCAATCTCCGGCTGAGCGGGGCCAGAGGCCGCTGCAAAAAAAAGGGCGCCCCTGCCGGGATGCCCCTTCTGTTGATTACGGCCATGCGCCTAAAACATCAGTGATGCCCCGAAGGTGGCGTAGAAGCGGTGGACGTCCGAGCCCTTGTACCAGGACTTGGCGGGGACCACCACATAGCTGAATCCGCCGGTGATACCGTATCGTCCCTTCTGGTAGTTCAGCGTGATCAGCGTGGAGATGTCGCTGAAGCCCTTCTTCATGGGATTGTAGGTTATGTCCGTGAGGGATGTTCCGGTGTAGACCGTGCTCTTTGCCGTATTCTGGTAATAGTAGCCTGCGCTGAGGTTGAGTCCGAGACTGATCTCCTGCGTCAGCACGAACCGGTGCTCCAGCGACAGCGTTATGTAGAAATCCCCCCCCCGGCGGATCGCGGTATAGTAATCGTAGTAGAAGGTCAGCGACGGCGTAAAGGGGAGCATGTCCGCCCTGATCAGGGCCTTGGCGGTGAGGAAGTTGTAGTTCGTCCTGTTCGTGGCGTCCGCACCGGCCGAGTTGAACATCCAGTAATACCAGAAGCCGGCCCCGAGGGTAAAGGACTCGCCGAAGGTATAGGAGTAATCGATTCCCGCGTCGAGGCAGTGGTTCCCGTAGCCGGTGGCGTTGAAGTTCCTCTTTTTCCCTTCAAAAAGCCAGCTCTCGGCGAATTCTCCGATCACCGATACCACCGCACCGCTCCCCAGGACATCATAGGAAACCGTGGGGAAGAAGGCGCCGTCGCCGTCGAAGTATTGGGTGCCGCGCCATAGATAGTTGCTGACGTAATCGAGCTTGATGGTCAGTCCCAGTGATTTATTTTCGGACTGCTGTTCCTGGGCGTGGCCAGCGATTGAAACAATGACGATGAAGATGACGATGGATGCGATGCGTTTCATTGAAACCTCCTGAGTGTGCCTGTTGTCTCCCTGCTGCCGTGAAATAACCAGTCGCTGCCCGGCACCGGTGTATTGTGCCGTAACAGTCATCAACGCCATTCCTGGGCGAGTATGCGGCGATCAATGAAAGACGGCGCGCTACGGGAATCACGGAGATCGAAAATGGCGCCATGGCGCCATCGATCGTACGTAATTCTAATATCAGTTGAAAATATGTCAATACTCAAAAATTATTAATGTGTTTTCACAATGACAGATATGTAAAATTCTGTGTCATCCATTGTGGCAATGTGATGGTTGCGACGGGCATCCGAGATCGCCCCCGCTTCCGCTACAGCAAAAAATTGATGGCATCGAGAACGGTGCCGGTTCCAATTGCCCCGTTGCCGAAGCCGGCATCCTTGGCCTCCTTCTGGTCACCCGCAGCAAGGAGGATGGTGCCGAATCCGGCAAGGAGGAATTCCTTGAGCCGCCGTGCGCACTGGGCCACGGGACGAAGCTCGCCGGAGAGTGATATCTCGGCGATAAGACCGACGCCGTCCGGTATCGGTGTATCTCTGAGGCTCGAGGCGATTGCCATCGCCACGGCAAGGTCTGCAGCCGGCTCGTTGATCTGGAAGCCGCCGGAGACGTTCACGAAAACATCGAAGCTTCCGAGCTTGAGGCCGGCATGTTTTTCCAGCACCGCGGTCATGAGGATGAGCCGGTTGACGTCGAAGCCGTCCGCCATTCTGCGGGGATTCGGAGCCCCGGAGTAGGTGACCAGGGCCTGCACCTCGAAGAGGATTGTACGGGATCCCTCCAGGGCCGCGGAGACCGCGTTCCCCGGCGCTGAGGAGATCGATGGGCTCAGGAACACTCTGTTCCTGTCGGTCACCTCCGCGAGCCCCCGTTCGGTCATCATGAAGAGACCGATCTCGTTCACCGAGCCGAAGCGGTTCTTAATGGCCCGCAGGAGCCTGTAGTCCCTGTTGAAGTTCCCCTCGAAGTAGAGTACGGTGTCCACCAGGTGCTCCAGAAGCTTCGGGCCGGCGATGCTCCCCTCTTTGGTGATGTGCCCCACCAGGATGACCGGAATCCCCGTGCGCTTCGCCAGCTCTACGAGCTTCACGGTGACCTCCCGAATCTGGGACACGGACCCGGCGATCCCGGGCGTCTGGCTTGAGTAGACCGTCTGGATCGAGTCGATGATGAGGCACTGCGGCTTGTGGGACGTGGCGAGCTCGATGATCTCCTCAACCTCGGTTGAGGTGCAGATGCTGATTCTCGATGGATCTGCGGAGAGGCGCTCGGCGCGCTGCCGCAGCTGCATCGGTGATTCCTCGCCGGAGACGTAGAGGGTATCGAAAAAATGCCCGATCTGGATCGCCAGGGTCGATTTCCCGATGCCCGGTTCGCCACCGATGAGTATGACCGAGCCGGGGACGATCCCGCCGCCGCATACCAGATTGAATTCATTGATCCCCGTGGCGATTCGCTTCAACTCCTCGGAGTTGAGCGACGCCAGGGGGAGCACGGAGCCCTCCCTTTTCCCGGGAGCCGCCGCGGGGGCCGGCTCCTCGATGGTATTCCATTCGTTGCATACGGGGCACCGCCCGAGCCATTTGGGGAACCCGGTGCCGCAGGAGGTGCAGGTGAACTCCCGTTTCTTGACCGCCATGGCTACTGCTTCGGGCTGAAGAAGAGCTTCGAGGGGTCCTGCTTGAGGGCCCGGAAAAGGTCCCTGGCGGATATCGAGGCGTCTTTGAGATTGTTGTATATCTCCTCGTCCTGCATCAGCTTTCCCAGGGATCCGCGCCCCTTTTCGAGCCGGTAGACGATCGTGTTGAGGTTCTTGGTGACCTCGGAGAGGTTTCGCATCGTAATGCTCACTTCCTCCTTGTTCTGCTCGGTGAGGTCCGCCACGTTCTTGGAGAGCCTATTGAGCTGCTCCATGAGGATCTTGGTCTGCTGGTTAAGGTTGATAATCATCGCCTTGGCCGAGAGGATCGACACGCGCAGGTCGGTCCTGTTCTCCTCGGAGATCTTGTTCAGGTTGGTCACGAAGGTCTTGGTGTTCTGGAATATCTCGGCCAGCACCTCGCCCCCGCTCTCGTCCTGCATGAAGCTCTGGAAGGTCATCATCATCTGGTCGAAGCTCGCCGGGTCTATGCCGTGTATCCTGTCGCCGTCCTTCAGGAACTCGTCGACGTTCGCCGAGGGGGGGACGAACACGTTTATGTATTTTTCTCCGATGATGCCGGAGGTGAAGATGGCGAAGGTGGTGGTCTTGAGGAGCGTGTACTTCTTGTCGATCCACACGGTGACCTCGGTCTTTTCACCTGACTGCTTGATGGTCTCAACCTGGCCGATGCGTATGCCGCCGGCGATCTTTACCGGCGCCCCTTCCCGAAGGTCGTTCAGGAACCCGAAGTAGATGTGCAGGTTGTAGCCGGATCGCGAGAGGCTTATTTTCGCGAAGACGGCCACCATGACGATGAAGATCGTGAAGCTCACGGTTATCATGAGTCCCACTTTCGCTTCGTTGGATAGTTTCATTGCGCTCCTCCGCGGGAGATTTCCGGGCACGGGGAGGCCCGCCGGCTGCCTGAATGAATCGATGATACATAACCGATGCAAAAAGTAAATCAAAAAAATGCCGGGGTGGCGAGATGGCCGGGAACGTCACTGCGGAGGTGTATGGATGCGGAAGCTGTTTCTCCCCTCCTCCTTCGCCCTCACCATTGCGGTGTCGGCATGGCGGACCAGTTCCTCCGGGTCCAGCGAGTGGTCAGGATAGAGACTTACGCCGATGCTCGCGGTGATGAGGGCCTCTTTCTTGTTGGAAAGGACATAGGTCCTGGAGATGATCGTGAGGAGCCGCGCGCAGATCTCCTCAATGCAGCCGTTGCTCTGGATGCTCTCTATGACCAGGACGAAGGCATCGCCACCGATCCGGGCGATGGTGTCGATGCCCCGGATCATGTGCTTGAGCCTATGTGAGACCTGCAGCAGAAGAAAATCCCCCTGGGGGCGGCCGTGGGTCTCGTTTATCATCCTGAAACCGTCCAAGTCGATGAAGACCACGGCGAACTGCATTCCGGTGCGCTTCGAACGCTTTATCGCCTCGCAGAGACGCTTCTCCAGGTAGCGGCCATTGGGGAGTCCGGTGAGGTCATCATGGAGTGATTTCGATTTCAGCTCCAAAAGGGATTCCTTCAGACCGGTGACGTTCCATCCCTCCAGGAGGAAGAGCGGTGCCCTGTCGCCGTTTCCTGAAACGGGTTTGATGGTGCAGTCAAGGTATCCCCTTTTTCCCTCGCAGGATGAATAGATCAGCTCGAAACAGGCCGGAGCGTCGATTCTGATATTTTTTGCCGCCTCCGTAAGCATGGCGTTGTTCTGGAAGGATTCCCTCAGCTCCGGGATCTGCCAGATGGGCTTTCCAATTATGCGCTCCGGCTCGCTTTCAACCGCCTTAAGGATCGATCTATTGGCGGTGACGATCATACCCTGGGAGTTCAGCAGGAGCATGCAGAGTTGGGAGCCGTCGAAGAGCGGGCTGTTCCTGATCATCTCAGAGGAGAGGAGCGTTTCACCAGCCTCCCGATCGACATTGTCTTGGTGGAAATTCGATGTCATGGTACACTCCCTTCGAAGACCGGTATCGGTGCCGAATGCCGGATAGCGTCCTGTGGACTCTCACGGATTCCTCGTCCTGTGATCGACGGTTTGCCTGCCGGTCTGGCGTGATTGCCGTTTATTATACTTTGTCGGAGTGTCGGCGGTATTTGTTTATTCTTCTCCGCCGCTTTTCCATCCGCCGCAGGAAAAAAATATACAATGGAGTCTTCGCCGGAGATGGCGATCACGGCGCTTTATTGATAGAGTCTTCCCGGGGGGCTATTTCCAGTTGAAGTATCGCGCGGATATCGAGGCGATTTTTTCTATATCGTTCATGCCCATCTTCTTCTTGATCCTGGTGACGAACTGGTCCAGGGTCCCCGGCAGGGCGTCCATCATCTTCCCCATCTCCCGCTTCTGCTCCGGCCAGTGGTAGCCGCGGAAGATTATCTGAAGGAGCTCGATCTCACGCTCAGAGAGGCGGCCGATGATGATCGACAGGAGCTCCTCCTCGAGCCTCTTGCGCTGCTCCTCCGTCTCCCTCCTCAGCGTTATGTCCCTGAACACAGAGAGAAATCCCTCCAGGGATCCCTCGTCGTCCTTGAGGCAGGAGAAGCTCGCCTCCGCCGGGAGTCTCCTCCCGTCCAGGGTGCACAGGGTGAACTGGAAATCGTTGTAGATCCCCTGTTCGATCATGGAGCGGATCATCGTGTTGATTGCCTTGGATTCCTCGTCGACGATCAGCGTGGAGTAGCTGGTTCCGATAAGGTCGTATCTGCTCCCCCCCAGGAGAACCGCCCCCCTCTCGTTTATCATCATGATGTCGCCCACGCTGTCGAAGAGGGCAATGGCGTCGGGGGACGTATAGAGGAGCGTCTTGTACAGCTTCTCCCGCTTCATCAGCGCCATTTCAATGTCCTTGCGCCTGCTGATGTCGTTGCAGTGCTGTACGTAGCACATCACGTTTTTCCCGTCTGTATCGAAGATGGGAAGGAATGACGAGTTGAAGAATTTCCAGCGCCCGTCGGCGGTCCGGATACGGAGCTCCAGGTCGTAGAGCTCTTCCGAGAAGTTGCTGTTGCCGATGAAGGTCTTTTTCAGGAGATTGACGTCCTCCGGATGGATCAGCTCGGTGATGTTCTCGCCGATCAGGTCGAAGGGCTCGTAACCCAGATTCCGTATGGAGGACTTGCTCAGATACAGCACGGATCCGTCGTGGGCAATGATGGCGATAAGCTCGGAGGAGTACTCCACAAGGAGGCGGTAATAACGCTCGATCCTCGCCAGGGACGTGGCGGTGAGAGCGGTGTCGTCGAATTCCCGTATCACCCCCACGGTGCCGATGAAAGCCCCCCCCCGGGACTGGGGCTCATAGAGCCCCGTGGCATATACCACGCCCTCCTTGAACTCGGCGGGGGAGGAGGTACTTTCCTGGCGGCATTTCAGCAGCACCGGCAGGCGCTTCGTAATCCGCTTCCCCGTGCGGCGCTCGTTGAAGAAGTTTTTCTCTCCTGCGGATTTCGTCTCCAGCATCTTCGAGAGATAGGCGGTCCGGTTGATGGTCTCGTCACTCCGCGGCTCCACAATGGTTCCGAAATGAAGGCCCCGGAGTTCATCCGGCGAATAGCCGATTTTTCGAATGGAGTCATTCAGGTATACAAACCTGCCGTCTGCGTCGATCTGATATACGATATCCGGCAGGGACCATATCAGATTTCTGTAAAAATCATCCATTGCATAATCTGGGATTGCGTGATGGGTAATTATCTCAGATTCGACCCGGGAAAATCAACCCAAATTTATTAATTATTTGCCAGTGGGTTCGAAAAATAAAATAACACTTGTTAGTATTTTTTCGATGATGCGGTCCCTTCACGTGATGCCGGGGGGTGAAATGGGGATCCTGATGACATTCAGGCCTGCGGGTGTTTCATTATCCGCCCGACCGCTCCCCGGGATTTTCATATTGTCTTGACTTTCTGTGAGCGTAGTGTTCTCATCTTCCCTGAAGAAAAACAGGGGGTAGCGATGAAAAAGAGGCTGATCGTGACCGTCGTTTCCGTATGCGCCGTGACTCTTGGGGTGGTCTTCTCACAGTCCCAGGAAAGCGAGGTCGATCTGACGAAGCTGAAGTACGGCAGGGTGAGCGCCTACAGCTTCGTACAGGCGGACGTCCACCAGAAGAGCGATAATAAGAGGGTGATCTGGTTCCAGCTCTTTGACCGTAAGGACGACAAGAGCACCGTTGACGGCTACAAGGCCAGTTACGTCAAGCAGTTGGGGAAGTATCCCGCCAAGATAGCCGCAAACATGCACATATGGATGCTCGTCGGCAACCGTTTCGAGATACGACTCATGGGGGACAGGGAATCTCAGGAATACCGGAACACCGGTAAGCTCGCCGGATTCATCATGAAATTTGACCTTACGGGGATGGAGGAATATTCCGGGCCCCCTATTTCCGGCAAGGAGCTGGTTAAGTATTGTCCGAAGCTGGGGAATTAATCGAACATCCATTCTTTGAGGGGGGGGCCCTTTTTACCGTCTGGAGAGGGCCGCGGTCTCCCTCTGCCTTCGCAGGGAATGGAGAAAGGGTCAGGATTTCCCCCCCGCTCATCAGCTTCTCGGCGTCTCGGTTCTCCCTGGGCACAGTAAATGGGCCTCGGGGGGGAGGGGTGAAGGAATGACGGGAGAGTATCAGCCCTCCTCCTCCCCCTGCAGCGCGCTCTACGATTAATGCATCGTAACCCGTCGTGCACTCCCCGATGACGAATAATCGTTGACAGGTCTTCCGGAGGAAATACTCTCATATACCTTCTGATGCTCCTTCCCCGCCGCATGCGCGGTGAACCGATACTACACCGGGGACAGGGGCGATAACGCAAGAATGATACGGAAACGTCTGCTATATTTCCTTCTGTGGTACGGTATCGTAATGCTGCTCATCACCGCGGCAGGCGAGGCGGTGCCGGGGTCGCTTTCCGCGGTGAGACTTCCGTCGCTGATCGATCTCGTCCCCTCGGGCCTGCGGCAGATCCTCATCCCGGAGGCGGCGGCGCGGAAGAAGGCCGCGACGCCGTTGGTATATTTCCATGCCGGCAAGGGTTCCCGTCTCCTGTCGAGGTTTTTCACCAAGCTGGGTGAGCTCGAGGCGGGCAGGCGGCAGACCGTCAGGATCATGCACTTCGGGGACTCGCTTATATGGGCCGATAATTTTTCATCGCCGCTGCGACGCCGGTTCCAGAAGGATTTCGGCGACGGGGGGAGGGGGATCGTGCCTGCCGCGCACCTCCCCTATTCCCTGCTGGATGATCATGTGAACCGCACCGCGCCGGGCCATTTCAGGGTGCACCGGCTCACCCACAGGTTTGTCGGCGTGGGGGGGGTCAGGATACAGCCGGATGAAAACCGGGCGCTCGGATTTTCCGGCGAGAGCTGCGCGCCGCTCTTTTCCGGCGCTACGGTCCGCCTCGAGGCCCCGGCGGGGAGCGCGGGATGGAGCGAGGTGGGCCTGTTCCTCAGGATGGATGAGTCCTCTTCAGGGGGAACCCCCGTGACGGTTCGAGTGAAGCTCGACGGCCGCGAGGAGGTCAGGTCCGTCGTCATGGCTCCGGGCGAGACCAGGCGGATTTCCTGTTCCGCTGGAGGGGCCAGGAGCCTCGAATTGGATTTCCCTGAATCCGGTGCGCTCCCCTACGTGGACGGCATAAGCCTGGAGACCGGTAGGGGCATCGTCTACAGCACCTTTGTAAGGATGGGGACGCACCTGTCGTGGCTCGGGGCGGTGCCGGAGATGCATTTTCTGCAGGGGATGCGGGGTGCGGCGCCGGATCTGGTGATATTTCAGTACGGGATAAACGAGGCGGCCTCGCTGGACGGCGTGAGCTTCTTTAAAAAAGAGGACCTGCGGGCACAGATGGTCCGGTTTCTTTCCCGGTTCAGGAGAACGCTTCCGGAAACCGATATCCTCATCATCGGTCCGCCGGAGAGACTCTCCGCAGAGGATGGGCTCATGCCGATGGAGGAGACCATGCGGGTGATCGCGGTGCAGCGGCAGGTGGCGGCGTCGATGGGGGCCGCGTTCTTCGATACCTATGAGTTCCTCGGAGGGCCCGGCCAGATGATGGATATGGTGCGCCGGGGACTGGCTATCAATGACTTCACGCATCTCACCCGCCGCGGTGGCGAAGAGATCGCCGGAAGGGTGTACCGGGTCATGTACCGGGAATACGCGCGGTTTTCCGGCCGCGGTGGGCAGGTGGGGTATGAGGGAGCGGCATTGACCTCAGCATCCCGCCGTGTACCGATCCTCTTCAATTCCGCCGCATATATTTACTTCTTCATTGCCGTGCTCTGCGCCTCGTTTTTTCTCATGAAACGGCACACCGCCAGGACCGCGGTGCTGCTGGGCGCGTCGGCGTACTTCTATTTCACCTGGGAAACCTGGCCGATGCTGCTCCTCTCCGGCACCGTTACGGTGGATTATCTCGCCGGCAGGCTCATCTGCCGCGCCAGGGCCCGTGGCGGGAGGGGAACCCCATGGCTGGCCCTGTCGGTTCTCTACAACCTGGGGGTTCTGGTCTTCTTCAAGTATTCCGCCGCGGTGACCGGTGGCCTGCGATGGCTTTCCGGAGGCGCCGTGCCGGTGCTGCACCTGCTCATGCCCGCAGGGATCTCCTTCTACGCCTTCAGGTCCCTCTCCTGCACGATCGACCTGTGGCGAGGGAGGACCCTCCCGGAGACGAATCCTCTCCGCTACGGGATCTTCGTCTCCTTCTTCCCGCAGATGCTCGCGGGCCCCATCTCCAGGGCGAGGGATTTTTCCGGGGCGGCGCTGCGCAGGTTCCGGCAGATCGACCGGTGGTATCCCCGCCTGGCGACGCACTACGTTTCTGCGGCGCTCCTGTTGATCCTCACGGGGCTCCTGAAGAAGGCCGGAGCGGACTGGCTCGGCGCCAACATCGTGGACAGGGTTTACGGAAATCCGGCCATGTTCTCGTCTGTGGAGGCCCTTGCGGCCATCATGGGCTACGGCGTGCAGATCTACGCCGACTTCTCCGGCTATACCGATATCGCCCTGGGCTGCGCCTCGCTCCTGGGATTCCGGCTGCCGGCGAACTTCAACCGCCCCTACCTCTCCGTGTCCGTCAGCGAGTTCTGGCGTCGCTGGCACATCACCCTGGGCTCCTGGTTCAGGGACTACGTCTACATCGGCCTCGGCGGGAACAGGAGGCGCGTCTACCTGAACCTCCTGCTGACGATGCTCCTCTGCGGCCTCTGGCACGGCGCCGGGCTGAACTTCGCCCTCTGGGGGCTCTACCACGGCCTCTTCCTCGTCCTGGAGAGGAAAACCCGCCTGCACAGGACAGAGGGGATCGGGACCGCCGCGAGGCTTGTCAGGACCGCCATCACCCTGGCGGTGGTGCTCTTCGGCTGGATTATCTTCCGCGTTGATTCCTGGGATACCTTCGGCGGGATCATGAGCGCCATCGCCTCCTGTACGACCCACACGCCGAACCTGGACCCAGTGGTGACGGGCGTGATCCTGGGGTTCTATCTGATCCATTTCACACCCCCGGCGTGGAAGCAGGTTGCCGGCAGGCTCTGGCGCCGCCTCCCCCTTCCGGTGCAGGCGCTTGCCGCCTCGGCGGTCACCGTGGGGCTCTACAAAATCGCCGCCGCAGGGGCCAGACCCTTTATCTATTTCAGGTTCTAGGGGGACGCGTTCTTGGCGCACCGGAAACCCACATGGTGGAAGGGGACGTTTTTCGGGTAGTGGGGGCGCCGGTTCGATCCCCTGGCATAGGCGGCGCTCCACCACCAGGATCCCCCCCGGAGCACCTTCCTCTCGTGGCCGGGGCAGGAGTCGGCTCCGTCGCAGGGCCCTTTCGGGTTCTGCCCGGCGCAGCCGGCACCGCACCGCGAGTAATTCTCGCTGTACCAGTCCTGTACCCATTCCCATGAATTGCCCACCATGTCGTGAAGGCCGTAGCGTCCGGCCTTCTTCGAGCCCACCTCCCAGGTGGTGCCTTTGCCGCACCCCTTCTTCCCCTTCTCCTCGATCACCGCACGGCTGCAGTCGGCCTCGTCGTTACCCCAGGGGAAGGTCTCGCCCGCCTCGCCGCGTGCCGCCCTCTCCCATTCGGCCTCCGTGGGGAGCCGCTTGCCGCGCCAGCGGCAGTAGTCTCGCGCCTGGAACCAGGTGACCCCCAGCATCGGCTGCGAGGGCCGGTCGTAGCCGCTGTAGTAGGGTCTGGCGAAGGAGCAGGCCCCCGCCTCCATGCACTGGTGATACTGCCGGTAGGTGACCTCGAAGATGTCCATGAAGAAGGCGCTCACCGCAACGGTGCCCCGGGGGGATTCGTCGGTGACCGGCATTCCGGTATCCTCGTCTGCCGAAGGGGCGTCGCTTCCGCGGATGAAGCTGCCGCCGGGGACGCACCTCATCCCCTCCGGTTCCGGCATGCCGCCGCAGGGGCCTCCAGCTCCACGGGGAGCCTCGCAGGCCCCAAACCAGGCGAGCAGAAGAGTTGCCACAATGAATCCCGCCAGGACGGGGGGGTGGATTCGGTCGTTCATGACATTTGACCTGCTCCCCAATTTTTGTACCAATTCATGAGGGAAAATCTCATGCCGTTTGAGCAATGAATTCATACGGAGTAAGTCCATTC